>NZ_JAPJEE010000002.1:0-267147 GCF_030731885.1 Shewanella sp. ULN5 | reverse complement strand
ACACCCGTAGCTCAGCTGGTTAGAGCACTACCTTGACATGGTAGGGGTCGGTGGTTCGAGTCCACTCGGGTGTACCAATTTTATTCCCTCAAGCATCCCAGTATACACCCGTAGCTCAGCTGGTTAGAGCACTACCTTGACATGGTAGGGGTCGGTGGTTCGAGTCCACTCGGGTGTACCATTTCTTGTTTAAATTCATGTGTTTAGCATTTTCAAGTTATTTCGAATCTGTGCCTAAATCAAGTTTTCAATTTCTAGCTTTTAAATTATTCAAACAGAAAAATCGTATTGAGTACTCAAAAAATTAATTTTTTGTACTTCGATTAAATCTTCGCTCTCAGCCTTTGTGCCCAAACTTGTGCCCATGTGCCCAAAGTAAATTTTTGATGTATTTTGCCGTGAGCACTATCCTCTTAATTTTGCATCTTTCAAAGTTAATGCTTTCTCATAGCCTGAACCTCAAGCATTTAAATGTTCCAATATCAACTCCAAGCAGTTGTGTGGTACTAAAGAAAACGGTTAAATATCCAAGTAAAAATGCCACTCGCTCTTAAGCAAATGGCATTAAGACTAAATCTGGGGTCATTGGCTGCGATATAACGATATTGTTAAGGGACGGTTTTTTGCCAAACACTGTTGTTGATTACTTTATCGTAACCATATTTGTATAAGGCTTGCATGTATTGCTGGTCAAACATTTGTTTGGTTGCTTTTTCTCCATCAAACTCATGTTCAATGTAAGTGAATGATAAGTCGTACTGGTTTATTTCACTTGAATAAAGCATACGGTATAAATCACCACGAGTTTGTTGTACCAATAGGGTTTCCAAACTGCGACCGATTAAATCCACACCTTTGTCTCTTAAAGGTTTGTAAGTGGCTTTAAGCACGCCATTACGGATAATATGAATGGTTGGTTTTTGCTGCTTGCCGAGCGCGTTATTGACTAGGTTGTAATTAAAGTTACCTGTAGAAGCAAACATTTGTGTGTTCATACCACCATCAACATGTAATTCCTCTTTAACTTCACCATCGACTTCAACTTGAATAAATTGTGGTGGAAATACCTCAGGTATAGAAGAACTTGCTGCTAAAATTTGGTGGATTAAGCGGTTTTTATTCGCTAAATTACTTGCAGCAATTGCTCCTACATTCCAAATGACTAATTCACCAGAATCAAAATGAGTGGTACCAATAAACAGTCTGCGGCCTTTGTTGTGCTCTTGGGCAATTTTCTCGATCATTTCAGCATTATATAAGTGTTCAACCGTTTCAAATAACTTGTCACCATTGGTAAAGGCATCTTTAATGAGCGCGTTTAAAAAGTTGCGGCTACCCAAAACCTCCTTGTCATTAATACCTAGCATTGCTTCTTTTAAGCGAGGTATTTGATCGCCTCCGACAAACACAAAGGGTGCAATCATTGAGCCAGCACTGATCCCCGTGACAATTGAATATTCAGGTAATTGGTTGGTGTCATATAGTGCATTGATTACACCGGTACCAAACGCGCCATTGGCACCTCCGCCAGATAACACCAGTATATTTAAACTATCAGCAGCACTAACGAGTGGCGTCGTGTTTGTTGCTGAATCAAATAAAAAGGCCGGTTTCTCATCGCCCCAAAAACGGTAGGGCTCTGCTGCTTTGTTGGTTACTGGTGCGACTTGCGCGACTTGCGCACTTTTATAATTGTCTTCATCAACACGCATATCAAGCTCGTGATGAGTACTACAGGCAGTAATAAACAAAGTGATAAACATGAACTTGGCCAAGTTATTAAATGTCTTCATTAAGTTATCTCCAATTTTTAATTGTATTCGAGGTTAGATGGGGGAGTCCTACATCACACACTGGACATTAAGCTTAGCATAAATCACATTTAAGCTTATGTCTTCTTAGGGTTTTCTTTGCTGTGACTTTTGAGTGTTTTTGTTATAAAACAAATCGCCCAGTCTAGCTTTTCTGCTATTTCTGACCAGGCTAGATGACAGATACACTCAAAGATAGGCAGCAGCCAAACGTCCACATTCTTTGCTGCTTTGAACAGTTAAACAGTTGGCATTATTTGAAGTGCGGTACTGTGTCTGATGATAACTGCCAGCAGGCTGGCCCAGACTAGGCCGTCAACTACCGCTTTTTGCGCGGTAGCCATTTTTGCCAGTTTGTATGTAATTTCAACTCTTTGAACAGCAGTTCAACCTACCAGCGATAGCGATAGCGATAAATCGCCATAATATCATCGGCTGAGTAGGCCTTTTTCGGTAGGTTTGTTAACCAGATGCAAAAACGCTTTTCTTCTGCAACCACAGCCTTACAACTCGAAACTCTTGTTTTCCTCTGCTGACTGTTAAGTCAAGGGCTTCTGTACGGTTGGTAAGGCGCGTTATGTCTTTGAGTTTCATTCCAACAAGCTTAGGAAGAACGCGGCCCTTGCCATTTTTAGCTTCAACAACCCTTGGGTTGAGTGACTTTGCACCCCGAACAATATAGAAACCATTATGACGTTCCACATCGGCAAAAAAATCGAAATCAGGGTATCCCGTATCAGCCAGAAGTAGCTTGTTTTTCACCTTAAATGGCTTGGGGAGATAGGCTCTTTCTGAAGCCGTATCAGCTGTTATCGTCATCGAGGTTGGGTTAAATGTTCGCAGAGACATCGTCATATAGGACTCTATCGCTGCAGGATTAAGTTTAAAACGGCTGGTGTAGACATCAGCTAAGGCTTTGAGAACATAAAAAGAACTGCCATCCTGAAGCAAGATATCATCAAAGCAAGACAGCTTCTTTGGAGGTTGAGCACATTGCTGGCGGGCTAATTGAGCGATAGCAAACTGAACCCGTTGTTGCATAAAATGAGGAAACGCTTCTTTACGGAGCTGTTTATTGAATGGCTTGTAAGCCACATTATCGTTTTCAGTCAGGCACATACCATTGAACTGACGATGCAAGTTGGCAATGGCTGTGCAGCATAAAGTTGAGCCACAGAGGATCAGTTTCATTAATGCCCCATCTTTAAAACAGGATGAGTTTGGTTGGAGTGACAGAGGGAGTCCAGGCGCGATCCCACAGCACTTAAAACGATTGAGGCAAAATGGCAAAAGGTTGATTTACCCCCAAAGAGGAAGCGACCATGATATCCACGCGTGGTACTAAAGAAAACGGTGAAATATCAAAGTAAAAATGCCACTCGCTCTTAAGCGAATGGCATTAGTTTTATACTCGGTTATTTTTTAGATATGTGAAGCAGATATCTCTGCTGATATAGTCGATAGTCGTGACGAGCTAGTTTATTGCTCTGGTCGAAAGACGCTTTAATTTGAGCTAAGTCGGTATGTTTAAAAACCGGTACCGACTTTAAAGTATACGGCGCTATCTTCTTCACTAAATGCCACGTCAATACCTGTTCTAAGGCCATAGCGTCTGGCAATCAAATATCTAAAGCCTAAGCCGTAAGCGTATTCAGTATTTGAATTAAATAAATCGCTAAATTCATCGGTTGCTGACCCTGCGCCAACAAAAGCTAGAGTAGACCATCTATTATCAATTTCCCACGTTACTTGTGCTTCCAGTGAACCGACAACTTCACCTTGATAGCGATTACTGGCAATACCGCGAAGGTTGATATAAGGGTAAGCATTTGGTGGTAAAAATTGTTCGTTATTGACTAAGGCATCAAATTGTACTTTTACGCCTAAATTAACCACATCGGTTAATTCCCAGAAATTTTTACCGTCAATATCAATAGAGTCATATTTATAATCAGATCCGATAGCGTCCCTAAATAGCATATATGACAATACGTAATTATAACCTTCTGTAGGATACATAAAGCTGTTTTGGCTGTCGTATTCAACCATAACGCCAAGTCCCGATAAGGCCGGTGACAAATTTAGCCATTTGCCTAAAATGTCATTTAATCGGTCTTGATCTTTTATTCCCATTTCAGGTTTGACATAGGATTGTTTTAAGCCAAGTAACCATGGACTGCCATCAATGCGAAATTGTAGTTGTTGGATAGCACCAAAACCGGTTAACTCTAGTTCTAAGCCATCATTTAAAATACCTGAACCACTGGCTTCCGATTGACTAAATGGATAGTAAACCATGTTTATTTGGCCATAGCCGCCACCAACTAAATAGCGAATAGAATCTTGTTTCCATGAGTGACGATGAGCCGCAAAGCCTAACCAACTACCATTAGATGTAGCAAAACCACCGATAGCGGTAATCCCAGTTGTTAATAATTGAGCTCCACCATCAATAGACTTAAGTGCTAATTGTTTACGTTTTTCTCTTTGTTCGTCGCTTTCGTTTAGAAATACACCGGTAAAACCGCCACCGTAACCTAATGCAGGCTCGGTAATAATGATGGGGACGGGCAAAAATCCATAGGCATTTTCGGCAAGGTACTCACCCATATCAAATTGCTTATCAATTGGGTCAAAAAGGTTAACAGCATAGCTACTTGTTGAAAATAATGAAAATAATAGCGCAGTTACTATGCAGGCAGAACTTAATTTAGGTAGATTTAGTTCCATTTTACGTCTACTCCCTTTTGAAATGTGGCTATCAATTTAGCTACTTTTTAACACAACTAAACCATTACCGTAATGTTGTTTTAATGCTGTAAAAATGTTGATTTCCATAATGATAGATAATTCATATTTCAATTACCATTAAATTGAACTAGATATTAGAGTCCGGTGGACATATTTATGTTGTTTTTGCTGCAAATGAGTTAACTAACCTGAGCTTCGGATAAAAAATTAGTTCCCCAAAGGAACTAAATGCTCGTCCCCATATCATTCGACCAAGAGTGATTAGAAAAAGGAACGAATATGAAGAAATTGGTTGAAACCTAATTCGATGTAGATGACTTCTTTCAGTTATTTATCTCACATTGGCAGCGCATACTACTTGAAATGGTGAAATGAAGCGCAATAGAACTTGTCGCCTTTCTCCCGCAGAAGTGATGACCATTATTATTCATTTCCATCAATCACATTACCGAGATTTCAAAAATTACTATCTTAACTATGTTTGTCGCCAGCTTAAGCCCTATTTTCCTGAGTTGTTATGTTGCACGCATTTTCTTGCATTAATGCCTAGCGTCGTTGTACCCATGTGTAGCTATCTGACTGCAAAACTTGGAAAGCCAACTGGAATTCAGTTTGTAGACTCCAGTAAAATTGAAGTCTGTCATATCATTAGAGCGAAGCGAAATGAGGTTCTTGAAGGCATTGCCGAACATGGAAAGGAGACCATGGGGTGGTCGTTTGGATTTAAACTGCATCTTATTATCAATCTCTTGGGTGAAATTGTAGCGTTAAAACTGACAAAAGGTAATGTGGATGACAGACAGCCTGTCAGAGAAATGGCTGAGTGTCTTTTCGGTAAGCTATATGGCGATAAAGGCTAGATTATCCAAGACCTAACGGGTGGGCTTTTGGAAAAGGGCGTTGAATTGAGCACCACCGTACGTAAGAACATGAAGAAAAAGTTTATTTCTTTATGGGATAGCGCCATGTTAAAAAAGCGATTCATCATTGAAACAGTGAATGACCAGTTGAAGAATATTTCCTATATCGAACACTCAAGGGCGGGTGTTGAGTTGCTTGCTGATGAAGATATAACCAAGCCATTGATTCGCCCAATGGCCTGGTGCGATTTGAAGTAAATTAAACTCGGTACTTATTTGCTCGTTTTCATCAAATAAGTATTTAAAAATTCGAGATATTTATTAGAAGCACTGATACGGTTATTTTTTTTAGTAAAACCATGACCTTCATCATCAAACACAAGATAATCAACATAGGTGCCACCAGAACGAATTGCTTCTACCATTTCATCACTTTCAATTTTGAGTACCCGTGGATCATTCGCTCCTTGCACAACCAAAACAGGGCTTTTAACTTTTTCACCGAAAAATACCGGTGAAATGTTGTGTAATCTCTGTTTGTCGGTAGCTGGATCACCAAGTTCGTCATACAAACTTTTCCTAAAGGCTTCCCAATATGGTGGGATACTTTCGAGGGTGCGCACCCAATTAGTTACACCAAAGATATTAATGCCAACCTTGAATTCGTCTGTGAATGTCATTGCCGCCATGGTTAGGTAGCCGCCATAGCTTCCCCCCATAACACCTATTTTATCAGCATCAACCCAATCTAAAGTTTGAAGATACTTTTTGTTATATACAACATCTTGTAAATCATCTTCCCCATGGCGTTTATCATCTAAATGGAAGAATGTTTTGCCATATCCACTCGACCCACGATTATTGATCATCATAATCGCATAGCCGTTATTAACAAGATGCTGAATCATGGCACTGTAACCCTTACGTGATTGTCCACCAGGGCCGCCATGAATAAATACCAATGCGGGCACTTTGTTTACACTGGCTTGCTTAGGTTTATACAATATTGCGGGAATTTCTAGACCATCAAAACTTTTGAACCTCACCACCTCACCAGTAACTAGGTTTTGCTCTTTAATATTTGGATTACCAGAGTTGGTCAATCGTTTTATAGAGCTTGTACCTAATGTATGAACATATAAATTAGAGGGTGAAGTATCAGAGTTAATATAAAACACCATAGACTTGGAATCATCACTGAAATTTACGCCACGTAAATCGCCACTAGGTAATGTTGGCAAACTAAGTTCTGATTGATTAAACAAATCTTTAATGACGAGTTGCGTTTGTGCATCAGCATTAACACCGGTTACTTGGAATCGACCATCTTTTGAGAAGTAGCTAAAAATGACATCCCAATCAGCCTTGTAGTTTAAGCTACTCTTACCCGTTTCTAAATCATAAGCCCAAGATTGGTTAAACTCACCAAATTCATCCGTTGCATAAAGCAACTGTTTACTATCTTTAGAAAAAGTATAAACAGAATATGATACATCACCGCTATGTTGGGTTAGCAATTTAGGTTTCACCATTTTCAAACGCAGATCTACTAGGTAAAGATCAGAATTACTATTCGAATGTGTTTTACTCAAGACGATAAATCGTCCATTAGGACTGACACTTTCAACACTAAAACCTAAATCGTTTTTGAACACTAATTCTCGATTGTAATCATTAGTATTGTATTGATAAACATCAAAAAACTTTGAGTCACGTTCATTTGTGGAAACGAAGAATGAGTTTTTATTTTCATGCCAAGACATCATTAGTGCTTTTAAGCCTTCACCTGGGGTTAAATCTAACTTTGTACCATCTAATTGTTGAACATAAAGGTGATTCAGTTCATCACCGCCTTTATCAGCGCTATATAAAAATCTTTCATCTTGAGGAAACCATGATTCAACAAATATGGATTCTTTAGTTGAGTTAGTCAGTTTTTTTGCTGGACTGCCATCAACAGGCACTCGGTAAGCATTAAAAATGCCACTTTCATCATTACTAACTAAAACGGCATTACCTAGATGATTAATAGACGAACCCAAAACACTTGTCGTTTTGAAAAACTCTTCCGCATTATAGGTTTCAAAAGCGACAGAATTAATTGGGTCAGGTAAAGATTTTACATCATCGGAGTCAGTTGAGTTCGAGCAAGCGCTGAGGGCCGCGATTGCTAAAACGGTTGTCATGAAAAGCTTATACATAAAAGGTCCTTTTTTATTGACAATATTATCGAGCTAATTCGAAACAGAGACGTATTTAGTTAATCCCAATCACAGTAGCTAATGTTCATATAGATTGTGAAAAATACAAGAAGATAAATTAGCATATCCTCGCATTAACTAGGATTTTCACCATATTCAAACTAGTCGTAAAAACCGATATTAACAAGGCTGAATTCAATTTATCATTCATGAATTTCTTTGTTATTAACAATAAGTCATGTGACGGTAGTCCCCATCGGGTAGGTACTGTCAAATTAATCACTGCCGTTAACTTGAGAGCTACTTTTTCATTTTTGCGATAACTTTTGAATAAAAATTTAAATAACGAACTAGGTTATCATTATTTAAACAAATTATTGGTCCAGCAGTTTGGTTTTATCATCGTTTCTCGTTCATTTTTCGTGATATTGAAGAGTTGTTTTAAGCTAGGGGGATTGTTGTTAGCAATAAAACATTCAGCCAAATCAATAAAAAGGTTCGACTAACTGTCTGAACATAAAAAGAGCCGTGGCCTATATGGATTTAATGGCTATTTCGGATGAGGTTCGCTAATGAATATTTGGATGAAAAAAAAGGTAAACCAATTCGGTTTACCTGCATACGGGAAAGGTTTAAAACTTATAATGATGGGTCAAATATCATTGATTAAACACATAAATGTATAAAGAGTGTGTAGAACGCTTACATCCTACAAGCTGATACTTAACTGACTATTAATTAGAAATTAAGTGCTTCAAATTTTGTTTGTTGCGGCTAAGCATCACTTTTTGGTTAATCCCTTCACTTGGGAGGAGTTAAGTATTAACGTAAGCTATGACCACGATTCAATTTGATTAATTTATCTAAAATATGTTCACCGTCCATACGAATACCATTGTGTTCATATTCTGAAGTTAACCAGTATTTTAAGTTAGCGACCTGTTTTGCCGTTTCTAAGCTATATTGCATCTCAACAAACATATCTTCGCTGTATATTGCCGCAGCAAGTGGCACCTTGTTGTTGGCCAATTGCTGTAAATTATACAGTTCAGGCCAATCTTTTTTAGCGGCCAAAAGATCTGCTGCAGCGCTTAATGGTTGCAGACCTTCAAATTGATTAAACATCCATGGATAGATCATTTCGCCAGTGAACAATAACGGTTTGTTGGGTTGATAATGAAACTCAGGGTAGCTATCACGTACTCTATGTGCCGCCCACTTAGAGGCACTTTGTTGGCAATAAATAGACTCATGCAGTAGGGCAAAAATAGGGTTAGTGTTGTAATCCAAAAATTGGCTAAATTGATGCAAGAATAGTGGATTGACTTCAATGCCATGACGAGTGTCGATAAGGGCTTGCTCTAATAAATAATAAACCGCCTCAGGGCCTTGTTCCATGCCCAAATTGATGCCGAGCAATTGGAACATTTCAACGGTGAGTTGCTCTCCACTGGCTAAATACACTTTATGCTCATATAAATGCTGCGCAATGTTATCAACTAATGTTCTTGCATCGGTAAAGCGTTTGAAAAAGTCAGCATTTTTGGCAAGAACTCGTTGGTATGTTGCCTGATAAACTTCATCAGCGCTACGGGTTAAAGAGGGAATGCCACCTGTTATATAAGCTTCTTTAACACCTTCAGGCGCTGCCGATAAGTAATGCAATACACAAAAACCACCAAAGCTTTGGCCTAAAATGGTCCAAGGCTCGTTGGCTGATAATTTAGTACGGATCAGTTCAGCATCGCGGATGATATTGTCTGCACGAAAGTGACTTAAATATTCAGCTTGTTGGCTAGCATTCAAATAACTTAGTGATACTGCATTGACGGGAGTAGAAAGTCCTGTGCCGCGCTGATCAAGTAATAATACGCGGTATTCTTGTAAAGCTCGCTTTATCCAGCCGCTGTTATTCAACGGTCTAGCAGCACCAAATCCCGGCCCGCCTTGAAAAAATACCAAGTAGGGTAAAGGTTTATGTTGATTTTCTACACTGACAATTTCACGGGCAAATATCGAGATTTGCTCACTTGGACTTTGTTGATAGTCTAACGGAACAGAGAAAGTGTGTTTGTGAACAATGATGTCACTTAAGGTTTGGGCAATATTCATGTGAGCTTTTCGTTATTGGTTTTAGGGCGATTGTATGTGGCTGACCCATTGAGCACAATCAGTCAGGTGGATTAAATTTGAGTAAATTGGTATCAAGATCAAGTTAGCAAAGGTAAAATTAGCTAATAATGAAATGTTTATTATTGCATTTAGGAGTGTTTTTCATGAAATATCAAATCATACCTGTAACCCCGTTTCAGCAAAATTGTAGTGTGATTTGGTGTGACACCACCCTGAAAGCGGCAGTTATTGACCCAGGTGGCGATATTGAGCGTGTGTTAACTGAAGTGAATAAACTCGGGTTAACCGTTGAAAAAATATTGTTGACCCACGGGCACATTGATCATGTTGGTGGTGCCCAAAAACTCGCGTCGTCATTAAATGTACCTATTGTCGGCCCCCATATTGCGGATAAGTTTTGGTTAGACAGTTTGCCTAAACAAAGCCAAAATTTTGGTTTTCCAGCAGTGGAAGTGTTTGCTCCAACTCAGTATTTGACTGAAGGTGATGAGGTTAATGTTGGTGAGCAGCTTTTGTCTGTGATCCATTGTCCCGGTCATACTCCTGGCCATATTGTGTTCTTTTCAAAATTATCAGGTTTAGCCTGGGTGGGGGATGTGCTTTTTAGAAGCTCCATTGGCAGAACCGATTTTCCGCAATCGAATCATCAAGATCTAGTTAATTCCATTACACAGAAACTGTGGCCTTTAGGTAACCATGTGAGTTTTATTCCTGGCCATGGTCCTATGTCAACATTTGCAGAAGAACGTGAACATAACCCGTTTGTGGCCGATCAACTTTTGGGTTAGTTACTACTTATCAAAATCTTATGGTTAGACTAATGGTATATTAACCTTGTTATAGACTTCTCATTCTTGTAGCACTCTGTTAGATTAACTTAAATATAACAGAGTGACTTGGATGATACATGCGTCAACATTTGCTCGATTTATTAGATGTCTGGCAAGCTGATTATCAAGATGATTGGGTTGTTGCAATTCTCACTCATGTGCAAGGGTCTTCTTATCGAAAACCCGGTGCGCTGATGTTTTTCCACCCTATGGGGAAAACGCTGGGTATGTTAAGCGGTGGCTGTTTAGAGGCCGATTTACGTCGCCATGCCCAACGTGCTATTCAATCTCAACAAGTTATTCAGCTCACCTATGATGCCACTGATGAGTCTGATACCAGCTATCAATTAGGCTGTGGCGGCATAGTTAACATAATGATGTTGCCGCTTACTTCTGCCAATCATTACCTCGGGTTCCAAAAACTTTATCATGATTTAAACAGCGGTAAATCTGGTGAGTTTCACATTGATATTTTTAATGATGGCGCATCGGCGGCACAGGTTAAAGGTCGATGGCTAATAAAATCTAAAGCGGCGCAAATTAGCAAAACCACCTTTGTCGCAGCCAGCCAAAATGTTGAAGCACTATCAACTGTAACCCTAAAAGCTGCGTCCCCAAAAGACTCACATTTTAATGTTCTTTCTCAACAAGACCAACTAGAAGCTGAAGCCGCAATAATTAACCCCATTCATGCCGAAGCATTACCTCTTGCACAAACAACTCCTGCAGAGCTTCTACAAAATGAATCCGATGAATGTGAGGGGCAGTTAATTATTCCTATTACGCCACCTATCCATTTAGGTATTTTGGGCGGTGGACTAGATGCGCAACCCATCGCGCAAATGGCGAAAACCTTAGGCTGGAAAGTAACGATATTTGATGAGCGCACAGCTTATGCACGTCAATATGACTTCCCGAGTGCCAACATCATGAAAATGCCCTGTGATGCAGTGAATGATGAGGTTTACCAGAGTTTAGATGCGGCATTTGTCATGAATCATAATGTCAACTTAGATGCGAAAGCACTGAATCAATTGGTGAGATTCGATCTTGGTTATATTGCATTACTTGGTCCTGTTCATCGTCGAGATAAAGTATTACATGCAGCGCAATTGTGTTTGACTGATTTCAGCGGCTATTTTTCGGCCCCTGCAGGTTTAGCATTAGGAGGCGAATTACCCAGTTCTGTCGGATTAAGTATTTTGGCTCAATGCCATGGCATTTTGCACGGTAGCAACGCTAATAGTTTAGATAAAGTGATGCTGAAATAATGCAGCCTATTCAAGCTATCTCATCTATTAAAGACAGACCTCAAAAGCTGGTAGCGGTTATTTTAGCCGCTGGAGGAAGCCGTCGTTTTGACGGAATAAAACAGTTAGCTGCGCTAGGTACTAAGCAACCCATGCTTGCTCAAACATTGAATGTGGTTAAGCAAGTGCAAAATATCATTCATCAGCAATGTGAAACTGATGAGACAAAACAAAGCAATCTAACCAAAATCGCCGTCGTCTTAGGTGGGCATCAACAGCAAATACTATCTAACCCACTTTTGCTACCGTCACTTGAACACGTTGACGTGATTCATAATCATCAATGGCAACAGGGGTTATCAACTTCGATTCATCGTGCGGTGAATTTTGCCCAAAGCCAGCAAGCAGATGGATTAATGTTGTTACTGGCGGATCAAGTGGCGCTGAATGTAGAGGATTATCTTGCAATATGGCAAGCATTTATCGACAACTGTCAAACAACCTGTGCATTTTATCAGCAAGATGTCGGCGTGCCAGCTATATTTCTTAAGGAAGATTTTCAACCTTTACTCGCTTTAATCGGTGACGCAGGCGCAAAAAAAATATTAAGAATAAGGCTGCAGTCAACTCGCTTAGTGTGTGTCGACTTACCGCAAGCAAGCATTGATATTGATACTCAAGCCGATCTGACTATGTGGTTGGCAAATAAGGACTAACCGATGACAATTTCAACCCAAACATTACTGGTTAATGGCAAAAATTTTACCATTAACGCCGATCCGAATATGCCTGTGTTATGGGCATTGCGTGACATTATAGGATTAAGTGGCACCAAATTCGGTTGTGGCTCAGGTCTTTGCGGTGCTTGTACCATTCATGTCGATGGTGCGCCAATGCGTGGCTGCTTAACCAGCTTGAAACAAGTGGTAGGTAAACAGGTGACGACTATCGAAGGTGTAGAGGCTGCGCAGCTAAGGGCAAAGTGGGCCGAGTATAACGTGCCGCAATGTGGATACTGTCAAGCTGGGCAAATTATGTCTGCCGCGGCCTTGTTAGCCACCACGCCGACACCGACAGATGGCCAAATTGACGAAGCGATGGCAGGTAACATTTGTCGCTGCGGCACGTATCCACGCATCAAGGCTGCAATTAAAGCTGCCGCTACCGAAAATGCGGAGGCTTAATATGACAACATTTACTGCAGTTGAAAATATCAGTCGACGCGATGTTTTAAAATTATTTGGCGCAGCGGGTGGTGGATTAGCTTTAGGGGCAACGGGACTAGCCTGGAGCCCTATGGCACTTGCTCAAGATAACCAAGCCATGATGAATTTATTTATCGCTATTGGTGAAGATAATAAGGTCTATTTAACCTGTCATAGATCTGAAATGGGTCAGGGGATCCGCACCGGCATCCCGCAGATTTTGGCAGATGAATTAGAAGCCGATTGGGATAATGTGGTGGTTATTCAAGGTTTAGCGGACAAGCGCTATGGTAGCCAAAATACCGATGGCAGTCGCAGTATTCGTAAGCATTATACTCGTATGCGTCAAATGGGCGCGGTGGCTCGTACCATGCTTGAACAAACCGCGGCGGCTAAATGGCAAGTGCCTGTATCAGAGGTCTATGCCAAATCAAGTAAGGTATTTCATAAAAGCTCAAATAAAAGCCTAACATTTGGCGAGTTGGCCCTAGATGCGGGTAAACAAACGGTACCGGCAATAGAGTCGGTCAGGTTAAAGTCTGATAGTGATTTTACCCATATTGGTCAGTCCAAAACCATTGTTGATATGCAAGACATGCTAAACGGCAAAGCTATTTATGGCTATGACATCAAGTTAGATGGCATGGTGTACGCCAGTATTAGCCGTCCGCCAGTGTTAGGCAGTGATGTGGCGAGTCTTGATGATACTGAGGCTCGTAAAGTGGTTGGCGTTATTGATGTTATTCAACTACCCGTGCCTAAAGGGGCACCTCTTTTCCAAGCCCTCGGTGGTGTCGCCGTTATTGCAACCAATACTTGGAGTGCAATGCAAGGGCGTAAAGCGCTCAAACTGACCTGGACTGCTTCGGTTAATGACCTTCATGACACTGATAAATATATGGCTGAGTTGGTGGCGAAGGTTAAAACCCCAGGAAAAGTGATGCGTCAACTAGGCGATAGTGTTCAAAAATGGCCAAAGGAGTCGACGTTAAATGCGGTGTATACCGTGCCTTATCTTACCCATGCAATGATGGAGCCTCCTGTAGCAACCGCGAATGTGACGGCACAAGGCTGTGAGTTATGGTCATCAACTCAAACACCGCAAAGCACACAACAAACTGTTGCAGCCGCTTTAGGGCTGCAAGAAGACAATGTTAAAGTGAACGTAACCTTATTAGGCGGCGGTTTTGGGCGTAAATCAAAACCCGATTTTAGCGTTGAAGCGGCTATGTTGTCACAACGTCTTAATAAACCGGTCAAGGTGTCTTGGACCCGTGAAGATGAAATTCAGCATGGTTATTACCATGCGATCAGTGCGCAGTTCTACCAAGCCAAGTTTGATGGCAACAACAAAGTTGATGCTTTATTGGCAAGAACAGGCTTCCCGTCTATTAGCTCGACCTTTGCCGAAGGGGTCGAGATGCCTTCCGCTGGTGAGTTAGATCTTGGCTTTACAGATGTGCCATTAGCATTACCTCAAATTCGATTAGAAGCGGTTAAAGCCGTTGCTCGCACACGCATTGGTTGGATGCGATCCGTGTGCAATATTCAGCATGCTTTTGGCATTGGCAGTTTTGTTGATGAGTTAGCCGTAAAAGCCCAAAAACCTTGTATTCAAATGTGGCGTGAAATGCTTGGAGCACCGCGTAAGGAAACATTTGCCGATCAGGGTTTTAGTTATGGCAATTATGGCGAAGAGTTAGCTGACCATCCCGTTGATGTCGCGCGTTATCATCACCTTTTAGATGTTATGGAGGCCTCATTAGCTAAACAGCCTAAAGTGGCTAAAAATCAAGGCTGGGGATTTGCCATTCATCGCAGTTTTGTTAGCTACGTTGCTGTGGCAACCTTAGTTGAAGTGGTTGATAACAAATTACAGGTGTTGAAATCGATAGCCGCTATCGATGCCGGTTTAGTGGTTAACCCTGATAGAGTTAAATCACAAACTGAAGGCGCAATCATTTTTGGATTAACTTTGGCCATGATGGGCGAGATCAGTTTTATAGACGGCAAGGTTACCCAATCAAACTTCCATGATTACCCATTACTTAGATTACCACAGTGCCCAGATATTGAAGTGATATTGGTCGAGTCAAATGCCAAGCCTGCCGGAGTTGGCGAGCCAGGTGTACCGCCAGTTGCCCCCAGTTTAACCAATGCGATTTTTGCTGCAACCGGGGTTCGGTATCGCGATCTCCCTTTAAATAAGGTGCTATCTATCTAGTGTTGTATATAACCTAAAAGCCATTTTGGGGAAGTATGAACAGGACTTACAGATATTTTTTAGGTTGAATTGGTTTGGATTTAAAAACGTTTTAATTGCGGTTGATGGATTAACAAAAAACACCTATGACGCGAAAGAGTGATGCTCTTTATGAAGTGTTTAATGATGATATGAATATATTTTTGTAAAAATACAGTGAGATTAGTGTCATGCAACATGGAGACGATATATGAAGGATTGGGCTTTATCCCGCAGGGATTTTATTAAAAAATGCGTAATAGGTGGGGTGACTGTTTACAGTGCACCTATGTTATTTAAACCTGAAGAGGCTATTGCCGCTGGTGTTAAGGAATCGCTGGCCCAAAGTTGGTTTCAGGATGGCAAGCCCGCTTTTCGATTTGATGCCATTGAAAAAATTACAGGTCAAAAGATATATGGCCGTGATTATCGTGCTGTTGATATTCCATCATGGCCGGACACCCAGCATCATGCTTTCATTGTGAGATCCCATATTGCCAACAAAGTGTATCTTGGGCTTGATTTAGACATTATTCCTGCAGATATTCAACCATATAAAATCATTACTGCGGAAGATCTTAAAAATAATGAACTCACCTTGCCACCATTTTATGGTGACAATATGTTGCTGGAGGTCGGTAAAGTACCAGACTATTTAGGACATGAACTGGCTATCCTTTTATTTGATAAATTCGACGATTTTATTAAAGCCAAATTACTGCTGCAATTTCATGAGCAGTTTGTTAAGTATGGTGATGAAGTGGTGCCTTATACGGCATTATCTCGTCCACCTTACGCAGCTTGGCGTATCATTCGTCAAGAATCCGCTCAAGGCGTGGCAGCAGAAGATCAATACAGCACATTCAGCAATGGGCAGTTTTTCCCGAAATACGTAGGCCAAAAACTTGAATGGCCAAAAGCCAATAATGACAGTAAAGATGCGGGCGAAAAAGGCATGTTTATTGCCAATGCACTTCGCCAGGAGATTGACTCAAATAAAAGTTGGTTTGTATTAGATAAGCATTACCAAACTCAATCAATAGAACCTATGATGCTAGAACCTGAAGCATTTAATGGATTTTATGATAAGAAGAGTCAAACGTTACACGTTGTGATCACTACCCAATCCCCGCAGGACTTTTTTCAACAGGCAGGTAAAGTACTTGCTCAAAGCCCTTTAACAAAAGGCATTACCAATTTGGTGGTGCATTCGCCATATATCGGTGGTGGGTTTGGTGCAAAAGATCATACCATTTTCCCTTATTACGGTGTCATTGCATCATTGTTTGCCACAGCGCCAGTTCGCTTGGCTAACAATCGATTTGAACAATTTCAATCTGGTTTAAAACGACATCCATTTAGCATTTCAAATAAGCTCGCATTTGATAAAAAGACACTTAAAATTCAAGGTTTCGTCTCTGATATTAAAGTTGACGGCGGCGGTCGAGAAAACTTCTCTCCATCTGTGACTTCAGTGGGCGCAAGCGCAAGTCAGGGCATTTATTATATGCCTCGAAATGACATTCAAGCTTGGTGTTTACCGTCACATTTGCCTACCGCAGGCTCAATGCGAGGATATGGTTCATTACAAACCATGTCCGCAATGGAAATGATGATGAATGAGGCGGCTGATACGTTAGCTGTTGACCCATTTACACTTCGCCGTGCTAATGCCATGGTTGATGGGGATAAAAATACCCAGGGAGCCACACCTCTAGGTAAAATTCGTTATGTAGAAATGTTAGATTTAGCTGAAAAACATCCTATTTGGCAACAAAGAGATGCGAATAAAGCCAAATTTGATAAAGCTAATCCTGATAAATCATTTGGCGTGGGATTTGGATTTGTTAGCAAAGATTATGGCACCGGAGCCAATGCACCGTCCGCTTATGCAGGTGTGACACCTGAAGGTAAATTAGTTGTAAAAATATTTTCAGTTGAAATGGGTACTGGAACAGACACATCGCAAGCGACATTAGTGTCTGACTATGTAGGTAAAGCAGCTGATACGGTTGAGATTGCTCAGATTAAACTTTTTGATGCAATGGAGCTGTTTGAGGATGATAATCCCTACATCATGAGCCAAGAGCACCAAGACAAAATGGCCAATGATCCTCGATGGACGCCTGCTGTGGTTTCAGCATCTTCAGCTAGTCAGTCGGCATTTTTTCAAAGCCATGCGACTAAACATGCGGCAAAGATATTATTTGAAGAGACATTATTTCCTGCCGCTAAAGCGATTTGGTTAGAGGCGGGTGGCAAAGCAGAAAAAATATTGATTGATAATGCACAATGGCAAAATGGACAATTGACCCTTGAAGGTTTCGCGCCGATTGAATTTAGTTTGCTGTGTAAAAAAGCCCATGCAATAGGCATAGTTACTGGGGTGATGACCCATGCATTTAACCGCTGGGAGTGGGCAGATGGTGATTTTAAAGTCAGCAATCAACTTAAAAACTATCCGCTAGATGCAATAGCTGTGGAATATGGCATAGGTGCCAGTAAAGCAATTAAAGCCACACTTAATAAGCAAGGTTTTAAAGTGATACCTCGCCAATCTATGCGTTACCCTAAAGTTCAACTCAATAGTGCAATGGTTCGATACTACACACCTTGTTTAACTATGGTGGAGGTTGCGGTGCATAAGGTGTCTGGAGTGGTTGAGATTTTACGGAGTCATACCTGGATAGAACCAGGAAAGGTACACGTAAAACAGTTAGTCGAGGGACAGATTGAAGGTGGCCTTACAATGGGCGTGGGTCATGTACTTCATGAGTATTTACCTGCAGATGAAACAGGAGCGGGTAATGGCGAATGGAACATTGACCGTTATAAAGTCCCGTTTGCTAAAGATAATGGCGTTTGGAATATTGACTACACTATGTTGCCTCCTATTGAAGGTATTGATGAGTCAAAAGGTCTTGCTGAGGTTGTGATGATCCCTATTGTCCCCGCAGTTGTTGAAGCAATTTATCAAGCGACTAACAAGCGTTTTTACCATTTACCTATCACTCCCAATGACATTCTGGAGGCCATAAAATAATGAGCATTTTAAATCTTTCAATAAACGGTAAACCTTATGGTCCATTTGATGTAGAACCAGGCATGCCGATGATTAACTTTTTACATGAGTACGTCAATCTGACTGGCACTAAGTTTGGTTGTGGCGAAGGTATTTGTCATGCTTGTGTGGTTATTATTGATAATGATGATGGCACATCTTCTACACATAGAACCTGTATCTCAAATGTGATGTTATTTAATAATCAGCGTGTAAGAACAATTGAAGGTCATGCTGAAAAAAATAAAGTGGGTGAAATCATTGCGCTTCATCCGGTGCAAAATGCGTTCATTAAGAACTTCTCTTTTCAATGTGGGTGGTGCGCGCCAGGGTTTACTAATGAAACAGTGGCTTTGGTTGAAAAGCTGAAGAAGCAACCTATTGCTAAAGAACAAGTGGAAAAAGTGATAGAGGATACCCTAGGTGATCATGTTTGCCGTTGCACAGGGTATGTAAAGTACTTTAATGCCACTAAGGAGCTAATATTGACGACAGAAGGCCTTACAGTTTAGTGATGTCTTTCTTAAAATAGCCTAATTAAAGGCTAGCCTAAAACTGTGAGCCAATCGAATCACGTTTATATCAATCTGGCCGATAATAAAAGCCTAAGTGTTAAGGGTCAGCACTTAGGCTTTATTTGTTTAAAAATGTGTTTCAGGGTGTTTTAGAATAAGTTGCTGTGCTATTTAAAGTAAAAAATAATATTAAACTATACTTTGGTTCAGCTTTTCTGTTTACAAAATAATTACTAGGGAAATCTTATGAAACAAATTCAGTTTCGTAAAGTCGATGCAATGTTGATCAAACTTAGTTTGAACGGTAAGTTTTGGGTAATTTGTTCATTAGTCTCGATAATCACGCTCGCCATCGCGGTGTTGAATCAGCAGCATAATCAAAAAATCATTCAAGTCGCCTCTATGGCACAAGTGACAGCCAGTGTACAGGCATTTGCCGATGCTGCAATCAATCAACAATTATCATCCGATCAATTAGATCAGTTTGCTCGAGATAACCAGTTGTCTTTGGTGTCACGCTCAACCTCTGCTCGACAGGGTGATTCGATTACCGTAACCGCCGCAGTAGGTAATGAACATTTATCATTGACCAAGAATGTCGCACAATGGGAAGCCTCGCAATCTGATAGCAGTCTATTTTGGTATGCCTTAATAGGCTTATTGCCATTATTTCAATTGTGCTATTGGATCTCGACCTCATTAGGTGGCGGATTATGGGACATGTACGTGGCGATTAAGCGTTTAGCCGACGGAAACTTAACTCAGCGTCTTAATTTTTTTGGTACTGATGATTTTAGCTTGATTGCCAAAGAGATTGACCGTTGCGCTGATAACATGAGTGAAATGGTGACCGCGATTGGTGAAAATGCAAAAACCTTAGCCATGGCAGCTACCACATTTAGCCAACAAGCCAGTACAAATGATGACTTAATAAAACAACAACATCATTTTTTAGATTCAGTTTCACATTCGATGGAGCAAATGACGGCTGCTATTTCGGATGTGTCGCATCATGCTTCCACTACGTCTGGTCATACAAAAGAGAATGCCAATCAGGTGAATGAAAGCCGTAAGAAAATTAAAGATGCTGAACAACGTATCAGTTATTTAACGGCTAGAATTTCAGAAGCATTCGCATCAGTTGAGCAGTTATCCAAAGATGCGACTCAAATTAATGCTGTTGTGACCACCATTAATGGCATTTCAGAGCAAACTAACTTGTTAGCACTCAATGCGGCAATTGAAGCGGCGCGTGCCGGTGAACAAGGTCGGGGTTTTGCTGTTGTCGCAGACGAAGTGCGTACACTTGCAGGACGGACACAAAATGCAACGGTTGAAATTCAAACCATGATTGAAGGGTTGCAAAGAGGCTCAACTAAGTTAACCCAAATCACCAATGAAATTGTCGAACAAGCCGATGAGGGCAGTGCCAGTATCATGGCGGTAGGTGAAGAAATTACCCACATGGCAGACTCAATCAATGCAGTATTTGATATGAGCAGCCAAATTGCCGCTTCAGCTGAAGAACAAAGCGTGGCATCGGCCGATATAGTTTCGCAAGTTAATGAAGTGAGGAGTCAATCGAATACCATTTTAGCTAATGCGAACCAGGCCTTAGTAATTGCCAAAGATTTAAATGTGTCTTCTAAAGGACTAAGCCAGATTTTAACTCAGTATCGCACGGCATAGTTTTAACAAAATTAGATAGATTAAAGGCTCTGAAATTCAGAGCCTTTATTATTTAATCAGCAAGATAATAAGCTATGGTCGATACCACTCTTACTCGTTTTATGTGTGGATTATTTTTATCACGATCGCCAATAGAAAACTGTCCCTGAGAGGCATTCTTAATCTTACCGAGTCTGCTATTTGAATCTGAGGCAAACTTTTCTGCTACCATGCGCGCATTTGTGGTGGATTGCTCAATCATTTGCGGTTTTACATCGTTTAAACGACTGAAAATATATTCTACTTGCGCGTTGTAATCATTTTGGCTGAAAACAATTCCTTTTTTGCCGAGTTCGGTGATTTTAGGCATAGCATCACGAACCAATTTAATACTACTAGAATAAACCGTGATCGTTTGCAGCGCACTATAACGAAATTCAAAGTCTTGTTGCCCACCATATTGTTGCGCTAGTTTGTCGTTAATTTTTGGCGAAGAAAAACTGATTTCATCAGGAGCAATGTTTTGTGATGCGAGAAAACTAATGATTTGTTGTGCCTGTGCATCGACTTGATTATATAAACTTTCCAGGTCGTTACCCGCGGCTGTAAATTGTATAGGCCAAATAACGATGTCTGCTGGGAATTCGGCCTCTGCAAGCCCTTTAACCGTGACATTGCGATCAAAGGTTTTTACCTCTAACAATGCCTGCTTTATGAGCAATCCAAAAATGGTAAAGCTGATTACTAACATGACGCCTAGAATTGTTGCGCTGGATTTTTGCATCTTTGTTCCTTCAATAAGGGATTAATGTCAGGTTTCATCACTAATCAAATTTTATTTAATTGCGATTTCAATATAACGAACTAAGCTTATTAAGTAAATATTTCAATGGATTGAAAATGTCAGTAACGATAACCTATCAAAACCCTAATTCAATCACGTTTATTTTTGCTTCGGCGCTTACCGATTGGCGAAAAAATATTTTCGAGCGTGTCTTCTCCATTTTAGCCCTGTTATGTTTTCCGGTTTATATTAGCAGTGTCTACTTGTGCATTAACATTAAACACTGGGATCTTGTGGTATTCGACACCCTTGTTTACGGCATATTCTTATTGGTCACTTTTGGAAGCTTTATTCCATTAAAAGTGAGGTTTATCGTTGGCAGCACCATGGCTTATATTATTGGTGTGGCATATTTATTTGTGCTTGGACCTGCCGGGGCAGGCTTTTTTTGGTTATTTATCTACCCATTATTAAGCTGCGCTTTAACGGGGACTAAATCAGGATATATTGCCCAAGTTATTAACTTTTTTACACTTGCTATTATTGGACTTTGTTATTATTACCATTGGTTACCTTGGCCAAAAATAGAGGGATATTCCTTTTTTATCTGGTGTGTCATAGCGTTAAATTTTATGGTGACAAATATACTGGCGATGTTGATTTGTGGCTATTTAATATCCATTATGGCTAAGAATTTAAGTCTTACGCTTAATTCTCGATATGCATTGGTTGTCGGATTAGCGACGGCACTAGAAGGGAGCAACATTGATACTCAGCAACATATCCATCGGGTTGCACTGTATGTAAAAATGTTAGCCGAACAGTTTTCTCGCTCAGCAGCCAATGAAAAAGACGTAGTGACGGATACGGATAATTTAATGCTTGCGAGCATGTTACATGACGTTGGAATGTCCGATGTACCAGATGAATTATTGTGTATCGAACGCTCGCTATCATTAGATGATCACGAAGAGATAAAACGGCATTGTGCTGGTGGGGCAAGGATCATCAAAGAGATGTTACGCTGTGATAATAACTGTCCAATGTTGCAAATGGCCAAAGATATTGCTTTATATCACCATGAAAATTGGGATGGTTCTGGCTATCCACAAAATATCGCAGGTGAACTTATTCCTTTAAGTGCAAGAATTATGCGCCTAGTCGATGTTTATGACGGCATGACAAGCCCAAGGCACTACAAAGAGATCAGTGGACATAGCAAGGCTGTAGCGTTTATTACTCAGCAATCAGGACGTATATTTGATGCCAATCTTGTGAGTGCTTTTTTAATGGTAGAGAATGAGTTTGCTAAGCTGAATCCAAACAGCCACTTAAGTGAGCCGCAAGTTTATGGTTAGAGTGGGAGGCCAACAACCCACTAGTCAGGCTAATATTAATTTGTTTATCGGATGAAAACACAAAACCAGCATTTGATGCTGGTTTTGTGTTTTTGCTGAAGTCGTTAAACCTTAGTTATTGGCAAGCTTTGCTTTACGATCTCGTGACGCTTGAGCAAGATCGCGTAATAACTTTTCAGAATCATCCCAATGCAAACAGGCATCGGTAATACTTTGTCCGTAGATTAAAGGCTGGCCCTCAACGACCTGTTGGTTGCCTTCAATCATAAAGCTTTCTGCCATAATACCTGCAACTGCGGTTGAACCATCACGAAGCTGAGCCATAATGCTATCGGCCACATTGAGCTGATTTTTATGTTTTTTCTGGCTGTTGCCATGGCTAAAGTCGACCACAATACGCTGACTAACACCAACAGCTTCTAATTGTTGGCGGACGATTTCAATATCGGCGGCTTCATAATTAGGCTGCTTACCGCCACGTAAAATAATGTGACCATAAGGGTTGCCGTGAGTTCGGTATACCGCCATTGCACCATCTTTGTCCGGCGAGTAGAAAATATGTGGCACTTGTGCAGCACGCACAGCATCAACAGCAATATTGATATTGCCATCGGTGCCGTTTTTAAATCCAACAGGACAAGATAAGGCAGAAGCCATTTCACGGTGAATTTGGCTTTCTGTTGTACGGGCACCAATTGCGCCCCAGGTGATTAGGTCAGCAATATATTGACCGTTTACCATGTCTAAAAATTCAGTGGCGATTGGTAACTTCAATTCAGTTATTTGCTGTAATAACTGACGCGCCATGCGTAAGCCTTTGTTAGGGCTAAAGCTGCCGTCTAAATCTGGATCTGATATTAATCCTTTCCAACCTACAATCGTGCGAGGCTTTTCAAAGTAAACCCGCATTAAAATACATAAATCATCTTTTAATTCATGGTGCAGGGCAGATAAGCGCTGCGCGTAATCTAATGCCGCTTTAGTATCATGTATTGAACAAGGTCCAATAATCACTAATAAGCGCTGGTCTTCACCAGAAATAATGGCTTCTACTTCTCGGCGTTGCTGAACAAGATAATCGGCAGCATCTTGAGTAAGAGGATATTCAGACGCAAGTTGCGCGGGTGAAATTACTTTACATAAAAGGGATGTACGTAGTTCGTCTGTTTTAATGGTCATTCATCTTACCGCTAAATCGTGAGGTGCTTATTCGCATCATAATGCCCGCGATTATAACCCCAATTATGCAGGCTTTGCGAGTTTCAAAGGCTAACTTATAGTTGAAAATTATCGATGAACCTAATTGAAGAATTCATTTAGGTATAAATTAGGTGAGGGACGACGTCTATTTTCTTTATCCTTAAAGTTGAAAATAAACGTCAAAAGCCGTCAGTAATATTGTTCCAATTCCAGAACAGGTTTTAAAACATGTGGCGTTCTAGTCCGGTGACATCCAATATCTTGGTGGCGATTTCTTCAACCGAATGATTCGTGGTATTTACAAAGGGGATCCGCTCTTTTTTGTAAAGCATTTCAACCTCTTTGACCTCTATCCGGCACTGTCTAAGCGATGAGTAACGGCTGTTTTCCATTCGGCTTTGACGAATTTCATGTAAACGCATCGGATCAATTGTTAAACCGAATAATTTCGATTTGTTTCTCTTTAACGCATCAGGCAATTTGAGGTTATCCATGTCATCTTCGGTAAAGGGGTAATTGGCTGCTTTAATACCAAATTGCATTGATAAATAGAGACTTGATGGTGTTTTGCCACAACGTGAAACCCCTAATAAAATGATATCGGCCTTGTCCATATGTTTCATGGTTTGGCCATCATCGTTTTCCATAGAGAAGTTAATTGCATCTATTCGCGCTTCATAACTGTGATTGGCTTTACCATGGGTTCGATGTAATACCGGTTTAGCTTCAACCCCTAAATGTTGTTCTAAGGGCGCAACAAAGGTGTTTAAAAAGTCATAATCCATTCCTTCAGAGGAATAAATCACGTTGCGAATATCCGGGTTTACAATGGAATGAAATACCAACGGTCTTTCACCTGTTGTAATAAAACAATCATTTATTTGTTGTTTTACTTTTTCTGCTCGCTGCAACGTTTCAACGAACGGAATGGTAAGTGCTTCAAATTGAATAGGAAATTGAGAAAGCACTGCATGCCCAAAAACCTCTGCTGTGATCGCCGTCCCATCTGAGATATAAAATACTTTTGGTGCCATTATGACCTCTTGTAGTAATAAAATTACAAATAAAATTATAGATTTACGCGTGTTATTGGGGAGTGTAGAATGCCCTTGCCCTCATGTGAAGTGGCCACTGAAATAAAAAACTTGCGGAGATAAAACTGTGCAGCAATACGTACTCTGGTATCAAGAATTAGGCATGGGTGATGTAAACAAGGTTGGCGGTAAAAACGCATCCCTTGGAGAGATGATCAGTAATCTTGCCAATGCAGGCGTTCAAGTACCTGGTGGTTTTGCAACTACCTCTCATGCGTTTAATGAATTCCTCGAGCAAAGTGGTGTAAATCAAAAAATTTACGACCTTCTAGAAACCTTAGATGTAGACGATGTAACCGCGCTAGCGAAAGCCGGTGCACAGATCAGACAGTGGGTTATTGAAACCCCATTCCATCCAGAATTTGAAGCTGCAGTGCGTGATGCCTATGAAAAATTAGCCAGCGAAACCTCAGATGCTTCATTTGCAGTGCGTTCATCTGCCACTGCTGAAGACATGCCAGACGCTTCATTTGCGGGTCAGCAAGAAACCTTCCTAAACGTAAAGGGCTATGACGCCGTTATTTTAGCCATTAAGCATGTTTTTGCTTCGCTATTTAATGACCGTGCTATTTCTTATCGTGTTCACCAAGGTTATGAACACCAAGGTGTTGCTTTATCAGCCGGCGTTCAGCGCATGGTTCGTTCAGATAAAGCTGCGTCAGGCGTAATGTTCACAATGGATACTGAGTCAGGTAATAACGACGTTGTGTTTATCACCTCTTCATTCGGTTTAGGTGAAATGGTAGTGCAGGGTGCAGTTAATCCTGACGAGTTTTATGTTCATAAACCAATTTTAGCGCAAGGTCACCAAGCCGTTGTGCGCCGTAATATCGGCAGCAAATTAATTCAAATGGTTTACTCTGACGATGCGTCACACGGTAAGCAAGTTAAGATTGAAGACGTGTCTGCTGAGCAAAGACGTTTATTCTCAATCGATGATGCTGAAGTGATGGAACTGGCTAAACAAGCCGTTGTGATTGAAAAGCACTATGGTCGTCCAATGGACATCGAATGGGCAAAAGATGGCAACGACGGTAAGCTTTATATTGTGCAAGCGCGTCCTGAAACCGTGCGTAGTCGTGAAAACGTGCAGTTAATTGAACGTTATCATTTAAAAACCAAAGGTGATGTGATCTGCGAAGGTCGTGCCATTGGCCACAAAATTGGTAGCGGTGTAGCGAAAGTACTCGCATCGATTGAAGATATGGATCAAATCCAACCGGGTGATGTACTGGTTACAGACATGACTGACCCTGATTGGGAACCTATCATGAAACGTGCTAGTGCGATTGTGACTAACCGTGGCGGTCGTACTTGCCATGCGGCAATTATTGCTCGCGAGTTAGGTGTCCCTGCTGTTGTGGGTTGTGGCAATGTGACTGATTTAATTAAAAATGGTGAGTTAGTTACTGTGTCATGCGCCGAAGGCGATACAGGATTAATTTACTCAGGTAAGCAAGAGTTTGAAGTTGTCACCAACCGTGTTGACTCATTACCCGATTTGCCGATGAAAATCATGATGAACGTGGGTAATCCTGATCGTGCATTTGATTTTGCGCGTTTACCAAACGAAGGTGTAGGCCTTGCGCGTTTAGAGTTTATTATCAACCGTATGATTGGTATTCACCCTAAAGCCTTGCTTGAGTTCAATCAACAAAGTGCTGAATTACAAACTGAAATCAATGAAATGATTGCGGGTTATGAATCACCTGTTGAATTCTATATTGCACGTCTTGTTGAAGGTATTGCCACTATTGCTTCGGCCTTCTATCCGAAAAAAGTGATTGTACGTATGTCAGACTTTAAGTCTAACGAGTACGCAAACTTAGTCGGTGGTGAACATTACGAGCCAGAAGAAGAAAACCCAATGTTGGGCTTCCGTGGTGCAAGCCGTTATATCTCTGAATCATTCCGCGATTGTTTCGCGTTAGAGTGTGAAGCGATTAAACGTGTTCGTAACCAAATGGGCTTAACTAACGTTGAAGTGATGATCCCATTCGTACGTACATTAGGCGAAGCATCACAGGTTATCGAGTTGCTTAAAGAACAAGGTTTAGAGCGTGGTAAAGATGGTTTACGCGTCATTATGATGTGTGAATTACCTTCAAATGCCATTCTTGCTGAACAGTTCCTTGAGTACTTTGACGGTTTCTCAATCGGTTCAAACGATTTAACCCAGTTAACCTTGGGCTTAGATCGTGACTCAGGCATTATCAGTCACTTGTTCGACGAGCGTAATGAAGCGGTTAAAGCGCTATTAGCTATGGCTATTAAAGCCGCTAAAGCAAAAGGCGCGTATGTTGGTATTTGTGGCCAAGGCCCATCAGATCATGCTGATTTTGCACAATGGTTAGTTGAACAAGGTATTGATACCGTATCACTGAATCCAGATACTGTAATTGATACTTGGTTATACCTAGCCAAAGAACATGTTTAATCAATTAAACTTGTTAAAGTACGGGCTTTGAATGTGATTAAGCATTTAGGTTAATTCCAGAACACGTATTTTTATCAACTTGTTAAAAAAGCCGCTTTTTAGCGGCTTTTTTTTGTTTATAATGGCGGTAACTCAAAATTAATAATAAGTCTGCCATGTTACCTTTACTCTCACACAAACAAACATTAGAACCCGTTTATTTAGCGTATTTAGATGCGTTAGAACAAAGTGACTTTAATGGTGAAATTGACAAGCGTTATAGTGCCAGACTGATCCAAGCTACCGATAACTCAGTGTACCAATTCTTACCTCAGGCGGTTATTTATCCTGCTAGCCAAAAAGATGTTGAACTGGTATTACGTCTAGCGGCAAAACCTGAGTTTAAAGCCGTGACGTTCAGCGCACGTGGTGGTGGAACAGGCACTAATGGCCAGTCTTTGACACACGGTTTGATATTAGATGTGTCACGTCACATGAACCAAGTTATAGAAGTCAACGCGAAAGAAGGCTGGGTGAAAGTACAGGCGGGAGTGGTTAAGGATGCATTGAATGACGCCTTACGCCCCCATGGCTTTTTCTTTAGTCCTGATTTATCGACGTCAAATCGTGCCACTGTCGGCGGCATGATCAACACGGACGCATCTGGGGCGGGCTCATTAGTCTATGGCAAAACCTCAGATCATGTTTTAGGGCTTACTAGTGTATTGATTGATGGCAGTGTATTAACTTCAAGGCCAATAAATAAAGATGCCGTACATGCCTCTCCAACCGAAAACTCGCTAGCTGATACTATTATTGCCGCTATTTCCGATGTGTGCCTTGATAAGCGCAAATTAATCGAAAGCCGTTTTCCGAAATTAAATCGTTTTTTAACGGGTTACGATTTAAAGCATGTTTGGAATGATGACTTAACACAGTTTGATGTCTCTCGCATATTAACCGGTTCTGAAGGGACTTTGGCGGTGATCACCGAGGCGAAACTGAATATTACGCCACTGCCTAAAACACGGATGATGGTAAATATCAAATATGATTCGTTTGAATCAGCTTTACGCCATGCACCATCGTTAGTTCAAGCCAAAGCCACCGTTGTTGAAACGGTCGACTCAAAAGTACTCAATTTGGCTAAACAAGACATTATTTGGCATTCAGTTTCTGATCTGATCAAAGATGTGCCTAATAAGGTTATTGAAGGCTTAAACATGGTTGAGTTTGCCGGAGATGATGCTGAAGTTAACTTAAAAGTAGCCAACTTAGAAACGGTATTAACTCAACAACTCAATGATCAACTCTATGGCCTAGTGGGTTTTCAAATTACTAACGATAAACCCAGTATTGAGCAAATTTATGCTATGCGTAAAAAAGCGGTTGGTTTACTGGGTGCAACGAAAGGGCGACGTAAACCTATCGCTTTTGCAGAAGATACCGCGGTACCACCTGAAAACTTAGCCGACTTTATTATGGAGTTTCGAGCACTGTTAGATGGTCATCAATTACAATATGGCATGTTTGGTCATGTCGATGCAGGCGTATTGCATGTCCGTCCAGCTCTGGATATGTGTGATGAAGCCGATGAAAAATTGCTTAAAGTCATTTCTGATGAGGTTGCCGCATTAACACTAAAATATGGTGGTTTAATGTGGGGCGAGCACGGTAAAGGTGTTCGTGGTCAATATGGTCCCGCGGTATTTGGTGATGAACTTTATGGTGTGCTTGAACAAATTAAAGGTTTGTTTGACCCCGATAATCGCTTAAATCCAGGAAAATTAGTCGCGCCGCCAAAATCGGCGCCGTTAATGTTTAACGTCGACAGTGCCAAGCGTGGTAGTTTTGATCGTCAAATTCCAATTCAAGTGCGTGATGCTTTTCCAGATGTCATGAACTGTAATGGTAATGGCCTTTGTTTTAACTACAGTGCTTATTCGCCTATGTGTCCATCATTTAAAGCCACTGGCGATCGTATTCAGTCACCTAAAGGTCGTGCGGGATTAATGCGAGAATGGTTAAGATTACTCGAAGCTGAAGGGGTGGATGTTAATGAGTTAGCGGCAGCTAAATCGTCAAGTTTGCTTCAAAGAGCGCAAAATACCATAAATGCGAAACGAGATTATGATTATTCCCATGAAGTCATGGACTCGTTAAAAGGATGTTTGGCTTGTAAAGCTTGCTCAAGTCAATGCCCTGTAAAAGTTGACGTACCAAAGTTTCGAGCGCAATTTTTTGATATTTACTACAAACGATACTTACGTCCTGCAAAAGATTACTTAGTGGCTGGAATTGAAGATTCACTGCCATTGATGGCATCAATGCCAAAAGTGACTAACTTTGCATCGCAAAACCCTGTGAGTCAGTGGATTATCAAAAAGACAATTGGCTATGTCGATTCGCCCAAGCTTTCTGTTCCGACATTGAAACAACGCTTAGATGGTCACCCAAGCCGAGGTTACGAATTAGATGACTTATATGCCGTGCCAGAGGCGGACCGCAGCCAATATGTGTTAGTAGTGCAAGACCCATTTAATTCATTTTATGATGCCGATATTGTGTATCGATTTATACAATTAATTGAAAAACTTGGATTTAAACCCGTATTGTTACCATTTAAACCGAATGGTAAACCCAGTCATATCAAAGGTTTTTTAACCAAATTTGCTAAAACTGCGCAAAACAGTGCCGATTTTTTGAATAAGTTGCATGCGCTCGGTATGCCGATGGTAGGCTTAGACCCTGCATTAGTGCTTTGTTACCGCGATGAATATAAAGAAGCATTAGGGCAAAAACGCGGTAATTTTGAAGTCAAATTGGCGAATGAATGGTTAGTTAATGCCATTGAGCATTGTCCTAAAATAAGCAAAGAGGTGCCTGAACAGTTCACTTGGTTTAGTCATTGTACAGAATCAACAGCTAAACCTAATACGGCTAAAGAATGGCAAATTATTTTTAATCATTTTGGCGCAAAGGTCACTAGTTTGAATCTAGGGTGTTGTGGGATGGCTGGAACCTATGGCCATGAACTTGAAAACCTTGAGCGTTCTAAAGCCTTATTTGAAATGTCATGGCAATCAAGTATCGATGACATCGCTGAAAAAGGGCAAATTTTAGTCTCAGGATATTCATGCCGTAGCCAGGTAAAACGCTTCGCTAAATTCAGTCCTAAACATCCGATAGAAGCACTTTTAACTTTATTGAACAACAATTAAGGCTAATCAGTACATGACAGATAGCGATACAGAAACAGTCTCTTCAATAGCTCAATTCACTCACCAAAGTGGTGTAAAGTTATGCAGTGAAGATGTGCTGTTTCGTATTTTATCTGACGGACGTTGGCTTTATCTTGATAGCCCATTACCGACAAAGTTTGCTCGAATGTTCAGCCATATTCTGCATTGTATTGGCGGTGAATACTTTTTGATTACACCCGTTGAAAAAGTGAAAGTCGCCGTCGAATCTTGGCCGTTGTTACTGGTTGATGTCGAGAAAAATGATGATGGATTTTGCTTTACCAGTAGTCTTGATACAAGATTTCATGTCGCGGATACTGCAATTGAAGTGAAAGAGAAGGGCATTTTGGTCAGTTTAAATAAAGGGTTAATAGCAAGCCTGAACCGTGCTTGTTATTATCGTTATATAAATGAATATTTATCTTTTGACTAATTTGTCCCTTTCTAGCGTATGCTAATATCAGTATCAAGTTTACATCAATAAAATATTGATGGGTGTAATGAGGAGGTATCAATGAAACGTTATGAAAGTTTAAATTATTTGGTATCACACCTTAATTTGACCTTGCAGCAAGCGCTAGATACACGCTTGAAACGCTACGAATTGGATATTAAACTTTGGCCAGTGTTATTTACCTTATGGCAAGAAGAAGGCTTAAGCCAAACGGAATTGTCAAAACGCTGTGATGTTGCTAACTACACCATGACCCGCTTGCTTGATCAACTACAAGTACAGGGGCTGATTACCCGCCATCAAGAAGCGGACAACAGGCGCGCATTTCAAATATTTCTGACAGATGATGGTAAAGCCTTAGAGCATGATTTAGTTCACGAGGCAGAGTGGGTCAACGAGCATTATTTAGCACTATTAACCACAGATGAACAAGATGAGTTAATGCGACTTCTTAATAAAATCAACAAAATAGCTTAATTCTATCTTTTTACATATCAACTTTGTGTTAACATTATTTTGTCGATAATTGTTCAAATGGAAGCACAATCATGGTTGATAACAGTCAATTACCAACAGAAATAATTACTGAAACCAACAGGCTTATTCTTAGGCCATTCACCGAACCAGATATTCCAGCTCTGTTTTTGATGAACAGCGTACCTGAAATGCTGACTTATATTCCTATGGAGCCTTTCACTCATGAGGCCCAAGCAGCAGATATTTACCATAATGTGATCCTAGCTGATTACGCAAAGCATGGTTTTGGGCGCTGGGCTGTGCATCATAAAGATGATAATAAAGTCATCGGTTTTTGTGGGCCTAAATATTTACCTGAGTTTAATAAAGTCGAACTTGGATATCGCTATTTTCCAGAATATTGGGGCCAAGGCATTGGCTATGAAGCAGCACAAGCTGCTGTAAATACTTTTCAACCCCAATTTAACATCGATTTGTTTATTGCGCTGATCCTACATGGTAATCAAGGTTCTGAAGGTGTGGCTAAAAAGGTCGGTATGTCGTTATTTGAACAAAGCGAATATTTAGGCCACAAAGTCCATGTTTACCAGCGCGAGTTTTAGCTTGTTTGCATTGTGTAGACAATAAAAAACCAGCGTATCAGCTGGTTTTTTTATCGACGTCGATTTATTCGTCAGCGTGGTCACAGGTATCATTGGTGCAGTGACCGTATAAATATAAGCTGTGATGTGTCAGTTTAATATTATGACGCATCGCAATCTCATCTTGGCGACGCTCAATCACCTCATCAGAAAACTCGATAACTTTATCGCAGGTTAAGCAGACTAAATGATCATGATGCTTTTGAGTCGACATTTCAAAAACGGCTTTGCCGGATTCAAAATGGTGACGGTTAAGAATACCAGCATCATCGAATTGGTTGAGTACACGGTATACAGTGGCTAAGCCAATTTCTTCACCCACTTCTAACAATTTCTTGTATAAGTCTTCAGCGCTAATGTGCTGGTTTTCAGGATTTTGCATTAGCTCAAGAATTTTTACTCGCGGCAGGGTAATTTTTAAACCGGCTTTTTTAAGGGCTTGATTTCCATCTGTCATTGCTAATCTCTTGATTGCAGAACCAATCGGTTCGTCCGTGGATAATGAAATCATTATATGTGTTGAATATGAAAACTTAAACCTCTAAGTGGCTTAATCTGGTTATTAATATAAAAATTGTCCACAGTGCAATAAAATACATCCCATTTGCGACAATAAGCTTACTTATACTAAGGGATTATTGCGATATATTTAGGTTCAAGCGACACTGGATAATAATATGTAACCTGATATTGGTTAATTAATCTTCTTTTAGCGGCTATTTTTCGACGGGAGTAGCGTTGAATTTACATGCAATAGGCCACTTATTTGACACGAAAATTCGCCTGTTACCACTAAAAATCGTCGGATGAAGAGGTCGCGTATATTTAATTAATCATATTAATAGTGAGTAAATCTGTTAACCAGCGTTAAGGTTAAGTCAGATGACTATCACGTTTATTTAGTCACTATAAAGTGACAACTTTTAGCGCTATAAATAGCCAAAACTTCAGGATTACTGCAGCAATCGATTGCAGGTTAATCGCAGTTTTTGCTAGTGTAGCTTATGAGTTAAATCCGGCTATGATATTGATTTATTAATTCAAGCCAATATTAAAAAGGAAGCACAATGTACCGGAATATTGTCGTGTTAACCGGCGCAGGCATTTCTGCTGAATCAGGTATTCGTACGTTTCGCGATCAACATGGATTATGGGAACAGCATCATATTGAAGATGTTGCTACACCGGAAGGTTACGCTAAAGATATTGAACTAGTAGAACGTTTTTACAATAACCGCTGGCAACAATTGCATTCAGATGAAGTCAGTGAAAACCTTGCGCATATTGCGCTAGCTAAATTAGAAGCTGAATTTGATGGCAATCTTCTAGTGATCACCCAAAACGTGGACGATCTCCATGAAAGAGCAGGCTCACGTCGTTTACTACATATGCATGGCGAATTGTCTAAGGGACGGTGTCCAAAGTCGTTACAAACCTTTATTCTTCGAGAACCGTTTGGGCCTGATAACTGCTGTACTTGTTGTATTCCTGCAATGCGCTTAAGGCCTCACATAGTATGGTTTGGTGAAATGCCATTTGGTATGGATAGAATTCATGATGCACTCGATCATTGTGATTTGTTTATTGCAATTGGTACATCTGGCACCGTTTATCCTGCTGCGGGCTTTGTTGATAGCGCTAATCACCACGGTGCACAAACCGTTGAGGTCAATTTAGTCGCACCAGATAGGCACAGCCAATTTCAATATCACTTTACCGGTAAAGCGGGGGATATCGTTCCACAACTGGTTGAAGATATTCTCAAGGGTAAAACCCTCGGTAGTGAACCGATTGCATCATGAGTGATGTAAATCAGGCTCAAAATGACAGTAAATTGGTCATTATTATGCGCGGTTTACCCGGTAGTGGAAAATCCTACTGGGTAGAGCAATTTATACAATCTCAGCCGCTATCCGTAGCGACTCAGATTAAACAATATGGCTATTATTCAACAGATAATCTTTTTTTTAACGATGGCGAATATCGATTTGATATCAATAAGCTGTCACAAAACCATCAACTTAATTTGAGTTTATTCATTGAAGCGCTAGCAAGAGCTGAACCTGTGGTGATTTGCGATAATACTAATGTCTGTCATTGGGAGTATCTTGCTTATAAAACGGCTGCTGTTGCGCTTGGCTACCAAGTAAAAGTAGTGCTTATCGGCGATCCTAAATCAGTGGAACATCAAGAGCTATGTTCGCAACGAAATAAGCATAGTGTTTCACTAAAACAGATCCAAAGAATGGCGAAGTTATTTGAGATAGATTGAGTATTACTCGCATAAAAAAAGCGCCCTAAGGCGCTTTTTCGTATAAACATTAATAGATTAACGTTTATCTAAGCTGACAAAATCACGCGCTGATTCACCAGTATATAACTGACGAGGACGGCTAATTTTGTGGCCTGGTTGATCTAACATTTCTTTCCAGTGTGAAATCCAACCAACGGTACGAGACAATGCGAATAACACTGTAAACATATCATTAGGGATACCAATGGCTTTCATGATTAGGCCAGAGTAGAAATCAACGTTCGGGTAAAGCTTTTTAGAGATGAAGTATTCATCTTCAAGTGCTATACGCTCTAGCTCCATTGCTACATCGAGTAATGGATCAACCACTTTAAGTTCTTTTAATACTTCATGACACGTTTCACGCATAACTTTCGCGCGAGGGTCGAAGTTTTTGTAAACGCGATGTCCGAAGCCCATTAAACGGAATGGGTCATTCTTATCTTTGGCTTTTTCAATAAATTCAGGGATACGATCCACTGAACCAATTTCTTCAAGCATAGCAAGACAAGCTTCGTTCGCGCCACCGTGAGCAGGGCCCCATAATGATGCAATACCCGCTGCGATACACGCAAATGGGTTAGCACCAGAAGAACCAGCCAAACGTACTGTAGACGTTGAAGCATTTTGTTCGTGATCTGCGTGAAGAACAAAGATACGATCCATTGCACGTTCAACTACAGGGTTAACTTTATACTCTTCGCATGGTGTTGCGAACATCATAGATAAGAAGTTACCCGCATAGCTTAGTTCGTTACGTGGATACACAAAGGGTTGACCCATTGAGTACTTGTAACACATTGCAGCAATAGTTGGCATTTTAGACACCAAGCGATAAGCAGCAATTTCACGATGCTTTGGATTGTTCACATCAAGAGAATCTTGATAGAAAGCAGAAAGTGCACCTGTCACACCACATAGCATCGCCATTGGATGTGCGTCACGACGGAAACCTCGGAAGAAGAATGCGATTTGCTCGTGAACCATAGTGTGTTCTTTCACTGTGGTTTCGAATTTGTCGTAATCAGCTTTAGATGGCAACTCTCCGTAAAGGAGCAGATAGCATAAGTCTAAATAACTTGATTCAGTTGCAAGTTGATCAATTGGATAGCCACGGTGCAATAAAATACCTTGGTCACCATCGATATATGTGATTGCAGACTCACAAGATGCTGTTGCTAGAAAGCCAGGATCAAAAGTGAAATAGCCTTTCTTTCCCAATGTACTGATGTCGATTACATCAAACCCTTCAGTACCTTTCTTAATTGGTAAGTCGATTGAATCGTTACCTGGTAACTCTAATTTGGCTATATTATCAGCCATACCCCGTTCTCCTTACGTCATTCTTTTATATGAGTGCGGCATGTTAAGCGGACATTACTTTACAGTGGAAAGGGATATCAGATCAATTTAAATAAGCGTTTAAATTTGTTAGACCATGGTATATACCCTGTTAAAAGCCTTGCACCTTGGGCTTTAGAATAAAAAATTCATAAAAAAACATAATTTGCATAATGTGATGTTTGTATTTGACAATTCTCGCGAGTATACTTGCCTGCGTCCTTAAGGGCGACAGACATCACACTTTTGAAATGATTATTTTACAATCTAAATTAGTGATTTCTCAATTAGTTAGGTGTTTGATAGTAGTTTGTTTTTTGCTTAAACATGTTGTTAACACTTTTTTGGCGTTGATGTCTTAAGCAAAAAAGAAATACATAACAAAAATAATGCTCAATGGAGCTGAGTGAGCAGAACGTGAAAAAGCAAAGACCTGTCCATCTAGACCTGCAGACGATACGCTTCCCTGCGACAGCTATCGCATCAATCCTACACCGCATTTCCGGTGTCATCATGCTATTCGCTATTGGTATACTTTTGTGGTTGTTAAATTCTACTTTAACCTCTGCTGAAGGCTTCGCTAGCGTACAATCCTTGTTTGATGGTTTCGTAATGAAGTTCATCCTTTGGGGCATTCTAACCGCGCTTGGTTATCACTTATTAGGTGGCATCCGTCACTTGATCATGGATACTGGTCGTTGGGAAGAATTAGCTTCAGGTATCGCTTCAGCTAAAGTGACATTTGCTTTAGCAGCAGCCTTTTCAATCATAGCGGGGATTTGGGTATGGTAACTAACGCAGCAAGTTTTGGACGCAGTGGTGTTCATGACTTTATTTTACTACGCGCCAGTGCGGTGATCCTAGCTTGTTATACAATCTTCTTGGTTGGATTTATCGCGTGTAGTTCGCCACTAACTTTCGACATTTGGCACGGCTTATTCAGCACATTGCCAATGAAAGTATTTACCTTGTTAGCTTTAGTTGCTCTACTTGTCCATGCATGGATTGGTGTGTGGCAAGTATTAACTGACTATGTTAAATGCACGTCGTTACGTGGTGTATTACAGTTTACCTTTGTTGTGACCGCATTCAGTTATTTAGCGGCCGGCATCGTAATAGTGTGGGGTGTATAAGTGAGTATTCCAGTACGCGAATTTGATGCAATCGTTATTGGTGCCGGTGGCGCTGGTATGCGAGCAGCATTACAGATTTCTAAAGAAGGTAAAAGCTGTGCGCTTTTATCAAAGGTTTTCCCAACACGTTCTCATACAGTGTCTGCGCAAGGTGGTATCACTGTTGCGTTAGGTAACGCGCATGAAGATCACTGGGAACAACACATGTACGATACGGTTAAAGGTTCTGATTTTATCGGTGACCAAGACGCTATCGAATTTATGTGTCAAACCGGTCCAGAAGCGATTATTGAACTTGAGCATATGGGTTTACCATTCTCTCGTTTTGAAAATGGCACAATTTATCAACGTCCATTTGGTGGCCAATCAAGAAACTTTGGTGGCGAACAAGCGGCACGTACAGCAGCTGCTGCTGACCGTACAGGTCATGCATTGCTTCACTGTTTATATCAACAAAACGTTAAGCATAAAACTCAAGTGTTTTCTGAGTGGTATGCGTTAGACCTAGTAAAAAACGATGATGGCGTGATTGTTGGTTGTACTGCAATCGAAATCGAAACCGGTGAAATCGTTTATTTCAAAGGTAAAGCAACGATTTTGGCTACTGGTGGCGCAGGGCGTATTTACGCTTCAACCACTAACGCACATATCAACACGGGTGATGGCGTGGGTATGGCAGCACGTGCTGGCGTTCAATTACAAGACATGGAAATGTGGCAGTTCCACCCGACGGGTATTGCTGGCGCAGGTGTACTTGTTACTGAAGGTTGTCGTGGTGAAGGCGGATACTTATTAAATAAAGATGGCGAGCGTTTCATGGAACGTTATGCGCCTAACGCGAAAGATTTAGCATCTCGTGACGTGGTAGCACGTTCAATGATGACTGAAATTCGTGAAGGCCGCGGTCTTGATGGTCCTTTAGGTCCACACTGTTTACTAAAACTTGATCACCTAGGTAAAGAAACCCTAGAAGCGCGTTTACCAGGTGTATGTGAATTATCACGTACGTTTGCGCACATTGATCCGGCTGATGGTCCAATCCCAGTATTACCAACTTGCCATTACATGATGGGTGGTTTACCGACTAAAGTGAGCGGTCAAGTTATCCGTATGGATAAAGACGGCACTGAATCTGAAGTTGTTGGTTTATTTGCTGTGGGTGAAATCGCTTGTGTATCTGTTCACGGTGCAAACCGTCTTGGTGGTAACTCACTATTAGACTTAGTCGTATTTGGACGTGCAGCAGGTCAACATTTAGGTAAGGCGCTTGATGCAACTGCTGATCCTAAAGATGCTTCTACCGCAAACATTGATGCTTCTCTTGCGCGTTTAAATCGCTGGGAAAGTAACAAAGACGGTGAAGATCCAGCAGTAATTCGTAAAGATTTACAACTTTGTATGCAACTAAACTTCTCTGTATTCCGTACTGGTGATGCAATGGCTGAAGGTTTAGAACAGCTTCAAGCAATTCAAAAACGTTTAGATAATGCCAAACTTTCTGATAACTCAAGAGAGTTCAACACTCAACGTATTGAATGTTTAGAGCTAGATAACCTTATGGCTACTGCGTTAGCAACAGCATATGCTGCTAACTTCCGTACTGAAAGTCGTGGTGCGCATTCTCGTGAAGACTTCTTAGAGCGTGATGATGACAACTGGTTATGCCACAGTTTGTTTGACCCAGCTGATACATCAATGACTAAACGTGATGTGAATATGGCGCCTAAGTTACGTGAAGCCTTCCCTCCGAAGAAACGTACTTACTAAGCAGGAGTTGCAAAGATGAAATTAACATTTGCAGTGTATCGTTATAATCCTGATGTAGATACTAAGCCATACATGAAGGATTACACCCTTGAAGTGCAAGATGGCACGGATATGATGGTGTTAGATGCATTAATTAAGCTTAAAGAACAAGACCCAACGCTAGCGTTCCGTCGTTCATGCCGTGAAGGTGTGTGTGGCAGTGACGGTATCAATATGAATGGTAAAAATGGACTAGCGTGTATTACGCCAGTTTCTACCTTCAAGGGTAAAAAGCTTGAAATTCGTCCGTTACCTGGCATGCCAGTAGTACGTGATCTTGTGGTTGATTTAACTCAATTCTATAAACAGTATGAGAAAATCAAACCTTTCTTGATCAATGATGAAAAAACACCAGCACGTGAACATTTACAATCACCTGAAGAGCGTGAGCACTTAGATGGTTTATATGAATGTATCATGTGTGCATGTTGTTCTACCGCTTGTCCGTCTTTCTGGTGGAATCCAGATAAGTTTATCGGACCAAGTGGTTTATTACATGCTTATCGCTTCTTAATCGACAGCCGTGATACCGCTACAGAAGAGCGTTTATCTGAGCTTGACGATGCTTACAGTGTGTTCCGTTGTCACGGTATCATGAACTGTGTTGATGTTTGTCCTAAAGGATTAAACCCAACTAAAGCTATTGGCCATATTAAGTCAATGCTACTGAAGCGAGCTGTTTAATGAACATAGAAGAGCCTTTTAACCTGTTTAATTAGCTCTTTTTGAGAGCCATCTGCTGAGTAGGAGATGGCTCTTTTGTGTGTTTATGGATTACCTTTGTCATGAGTTTGTGAAATTCGTTATTTAGTACAAGTCTTTGGCAGAGATAGAAAGTTAAGCATGGCGATGAGATTCATTGTTATGCATTATGGCTAGCACGTGTATCAAGTTTGAAAGGAATAACAATGCACCAAGGCATCATGAAAGCCTGGCTCGAGTCGTCTCACTTAAGTGGTTCGAACGCGACCTATGTAGAAGAGATGTATGAAGCCTATCAAGAAGATCCGCAATCAGTTTCAGCTGATTGGCAGCTTGTTTTTGATAACCTCCCTCCAGTTAACGGTGTCGCTAAAGATGCACCGGAAGCTGCCCACTCTAAAGTTCGTGACTATTTCCGTAGTTTAGCTCTTGAAAGTCGTGCCAAAGGCGCAGCTCGCGTAAGCGACCCAGAGTTAGATGCAAAACAGGTTAAAGTTCTTCAGTTAATTAATGCTCATCGTTTTCGTGGACACCAAAATGCCAAACTCGATCCATTAGGATTGTGGAAGCGTGATGAAGTTCAGGAATTAGATCCGGCTTATCACGGGTTAACTGCAGAAGATATGCAGCGTGAGTTTAATACGGGTTCATTCGCCTTAGGCGGTGAAACCATGAAGCTTGCGGATATTATTTCTGCGCTTAAGAGCAGCTACTGTGGCTCTATCGGTGCAGAATATATGCACATAACTGACACAGACGAAAAACGTTGGATCCAACAACGTCTTGAGCCAACCTTAGGTAAAGCTAACTACAGTCCAGCAGTTAAGAAACGTATTCTTGAAGGCCTGAATGCTGCGGAAGGTATTGAAAAATATCTTGGTGCTAAATTCCCAGGCGCTAAACGTTTCTCGCTAGAAGGTGGTGATGCATTAGTGCCGATGATGCGTGAGATTATTTATCGCGCAGGTGAAGCGGGTACTAAAGAAATCGTCGTTGGTATGGCTCACCGTGGTCGCTTAAATTTATTAATTAACATTCTAGGTAAACGTCCTGGTGAGTTATTTGACGAGTTTGCTGGTAAACACGCTGATACCCACGGTTCAGGTGACGTTAAATATCACCAAGGTTTCTCATCAGATTTCGAAACGCCAGGTGGCAATGTTCATTTAGCGCTAGCCTTTAACCCATCTCACTTGGAAATTGTTAACCCAGTGGTGATCGGTTCAGTGCGCGCACGTCAAGATCGTCGTGGTTGTAAAGATGGCTTACAAGTCATGCCTATCACTATTCATGGTGACTCAGCTATTACAGGTCAGGGTATCGTTCAAGAGACATTTAACATGTCTCAAACCCGTGGTTTTAAAGTGGGTGGTAGCATCCGCATCGTAGTGAATAACCAAGTTGGCTTTACTACGTCAAACCATGCAGATGTGCGTTCAACGGAATACTGTACTGACATCGCTAAAATGGTGCAGGCACCTATTTTCCATGTGAACTCTGATGATCCTGAAGCTGTTGCGTTTATTTCTCAATTGGCTGTTGATTACCGTAACGAGTTCAAACGTGATGTTGTGATTGATTTAGTGTGTTATCGCCGTCACGGCCATAACGAAGCGGATGAGCCGAGTGCAACGCAACCGCTAATGTATGCAAAAATCAAAAAACACCCAACCCCACGTAAGATTTATGCTGACAAGCTGATTGCTGAAAACAGTATTCCTGCAGATGAAGTAACAGGGTTAATCAACCACTATCGTGACGCGCTTGATGCGGGTGATTGTGTCGTTAAAGAGTGGCGTCCAATGACGCTACATACGGTTGATTGGACTCCTTATCTGAATCGCGAGTGGGATGAAGATTACGCAGGTGCTATGTCTATGGAGCGTCTACAAAACTTAGCCAATAAGTTAGTGGATATTCCAGAAAGTCATAAATTACAATCACGTGTTGAAAAGATTTACGGTGACCGTGTATTAATGGCTAAAGGCGAGAAGCTATTAGACTGGGGGTTTGCAGAAACCTTAGCCTATGCTTCAATCCTTGAAGACAAGAAACGTGTCCGTATAACCGGTCAAGATTCTGGTCGTGGTACTTTCTTCCATCGTCATGCGGTATTGCATAATCAAAAAGATGCATCTACTTACATGCCGCTGCGCAATATTGCCGAAGAACAAGCCCCGATTGATATTACCGACTCAGTATTGTCGGAAGCGTCAGTGTTAGCATTTGAATACGGTTATGCTACTGCAGAACCTGGCGGATTAACCATTTGGGAAGCTCAATTTGGTGACTTCGTTAACTGTGCCCAAGTAGTGATTGACCAATTCTTATCGTCAGGTGAGCAAAAGTGGGGCCGTTTATGTGGTCTAACTATGTTGTTACCTCACGGCTATGAAGGTCAAGGTCCAGAGCATTCAAGTGCCCGTTTAGAGCGTTTCTTACAGTTATGTGCTAACCATAATATGCAAGTGTGTGTTCCTTCAACACCGGCACAGGTTTATCATATGCTGCGTCGCCAAGTGGTGCGTCCAATGCGTCGTCCACTGGTTGTGATGTCACCAAAATCTTTGTTACGTCATCCATTAGCCGTGTCTAGCATGCAAGAGCTTGCTGAAGGAACTTTCCAAAATATCATTGGTGAGATTGATACCTTAGATGCAAGCAAAGTTGATCGCGTGGTGTTCTGTAGCGGTAAGGTGTACTTCGAGCTACTTGAACGACGTCGTAAAGAAAACATCACTAACATTGCAATCATTCGTGTTGAGCAGTTGTATCCGTTCCCAGATGTGGAAATGCGTGCAGCATTAGAAACATATCAACATGTTACTGATTTTGTTTGGTGTCAGGAAGAGCCTCAAAACCAAGGTGCGTGGTACTGTAGTCAGCATCACTTCTGGGCTAATATTCCAGCAGGCGCTCAATTAACTTATGCGGGTCGTGAAGCGTCAGCTGCACCTGCTTGTGGTTATCCAGGGTTGCATGTACAACAGCAAGAATCATTATTGAATAGCGCATTAAAACTGTCGTAAAGATAATTTATATAAAGGGAAGCTTTCCATGAGTATCGAAATTAAGGTACCGGTATTACCAGAATCAGTTGCTGATGCAACTATTGCAACTTGGCATGTTCAACCTGGCGAACAGGTATCTCGTGATCAAAACTTAGTTGATATTGAGACCGATAAAGTTGTTCTAGAAGTTGTTGCCCCTGAAGATGGTTCAATTTCTGAATTATTGTTCCAAGAAGGCGACACCGTTTTAGGTGAGCAAGTTATTGCAAAGTTCATCGCAGGTGTTGTTGCTGGTCAAGAAGTGACTAAAGCGGAAGCTAAGGCTCCTGCTGCAGACGCTGCACCAGCTACTGATGAGTCTAATGACGCATTAAGCCCATCTGTACGTCGTTTAATTGCGGAGCATAATCTTGATGCTGCAAAAATTAAAGGCACAGGAGTTGGCGGTCGAATTACTAAAGAAGACGTTGAAGCGTTTGCTAAATCAGCTCCAGCAGCAAAACCTGCAGCAGCGCCAGTAGCACCTTTAGAAGGCCGCAGCGAAAAGCGTGTGCCAATGACGCGTTTACGTAAAACAATCGCAACGCGTTTGTTAGAAGCGAAAAACTCTACAGCAATGTTAACGACGTTTAACGAAGTTAACATGAAGCCAATCATGGATATCCGTAAGCAATATCAAGATATCTTTGAAAAGCGCCACGGTATCCGTTTAGGCTTTATGTCTTTCTACATCAAAGCGGTCACTGAAGCACTTAAGCGTTTCCCTGAAGTAAACGCATCTATTGATGGCGATGATATTGTTTACCATAACTATTTTGATATCAGCATTGCTGTATCTACACCACGTGGTCTGGTTACTCCTGTGCTACGTGATACCGATACTATGAACCTTGCTGAAATTGAAAAAGCAGTGCGTGAATTAGCAATCAAAGGCCGTGACGGAAAATTATCTGTTGCAGACATGACCGGCGGTAACTTTACCGTCACTAACGGTGGTGTTTTCGGTTCGCTTATGTCGACCCCAATTTTGAACCTGCCGCAAAGCGCTATCTTAGGCATGCATGCTATTAAAGATCGCCCAATGGCTGTCAATGGTCAGGTTGAAATCCTGCCTATGATGTACCTAGCACTCTCTTATGACCATCGTATCGTTGATGGCCGTGAGTCAGTTGGCTTCTTAGTCGCTATTAAAGACTTCTTAGAAGATCCAACTCGTCTATTGCTTGACCTATAAGAGTCAACTAGACACACCCTCGTCGCTGGCTCAAGTTGAGCCAGTAGGATTTGATTAGAAGTATATGGATAGATCATCATGAATTTGCATGAGTATCAGGCAAAATCTTTATTTGCCGAATATGGTTTACCAGTCTCTGAAGGCTTTGCATGTGATACTGCTCAAGAAGCAGTTGAAGCGGCTGGCCACATTGGCGGAAATATGTGGGTTGTTAAGTGTCAAGTACACGCAGGCGGCCGTGGTAAAGCAGGTGGCGTTAAAGTTACCGGCAATAAAGACGAAATCAGAGCATTCGCTGAAAACTGGTTAGGTAAAAACTTAGTAACATATCAGACTGACGCTAAAGGTCAGCCAGTTGCTAAAATCCTAGTTGAAAGCTGTACTGATATCGCCAACGAATTGTACTTAGGTGCAGTTGTTGACCGTAGCACGCGTCGCGTTGTCTTTATGGCATCGACAGAAGGCGGCGTTGAAATTGAAAAAGTGGCTGAAGAATCTCCAGAGCTTATTCACACAGCGATCATCGACCCGTTAACAGGTCCTCAAGCATACCAAGCACGTGATCTTGGCTTCAAGTTAGGTTTAAACCCAACTCAAATGAAGCAGTTCACTAAGATCTTTATGGGTCTAGCTAACATGTTTAACGACCATGATTTTGCGTTATTAGAAATCAACCCACTTGTTATCACCACTGAAGGCAACCTTCACTGTTTAGATGGCAAAATTGGTATTGATGGCAACGCATTATTCCGTCAACCAAAAATCAAAGCGATGCACGATCCATCTCAAGATGACGCTCGTGAAGCGCACGCGGCTAAGTTTGAATTAAACTATGTTGCGTTAGATGGCAACGTAGGTTGTATGGTTAACGGTGCAGGCCTAGCAATGGGCACAATGGACATCGTAAACCTACATGGCGGCAAGCCAGCTAACTTCTTAGATGTTGGCGGTGGAGCAACTAAAGAACGTGTTGCTGAAGCATTTAAGATCATTCTTTCTGACAGCAATGTTAAAGCGGTATTGGTTAACATCTTCGGTGGTATCGTTCGTTGCGATATGATCGCTGAAGGTATTATCGGTGCAGTGAAAGAAGTTGGCGTTAAAGTGCCAGTAGTTGTGCGTCTTGAAGGTACTAACGCCGAATTAGGTCGTGAAGTATTGGCTAAGTCTGGTCTTGATATCATCGCGGCAACAAGTCTAACTGACGCGGCTGAGCAAGTTGTTAAAGCTGCGGAGGGCAAATAATGTCTGTTTTAATTAACAAAGATACCAAGGTAATCTGTCAAGGTTTCACTGGTGGTCAGGGTACTTTCCACTCTGAGCAGGCGATTGCTTATGGCACGCAAATGGTTGGTGGTGTTTCTCCTGGTAAAGGTGGTCAAACTCACCTAGGTCTTCCAGTATTTAACACTGTTAAAGATGCTGTAGCAGCAACAGGTGCAACTGCAACTGTTATTTACGTACCTGCACCATTTTGTAAAGATGCCATTCTTGAAGCAATCGATGCAGGCCTTGAGCTAATCGTTTGTATCACTGAAGGCATTCCAACACTTGATATGTTACAAGTGAAAGTGAAGCTAGAAGAAACTGGCACACGTATGATCGGTCCTAACTGTCCAGGTGTTATCACTCCTGGTGAATGTAAGATTGGTATCATGCCTGGTCACATTCACAAACCAGGCAAAGTCGGTATTGTTTCTCGCAGCGGTACATTAACGTACGAAGCGGTTAAGCAAACGACTGACGAAGGTTTCGGCCAATCTACTTGTGTAGGTATCGGTGGTGACCCAATTCCTGGTACTAACTTCATCGACGTATTGGAAATGTTCCAAAACGATCCACAAACTGAAGCGATTGTTATGATCGGTGAAATTGGTGGTAATGCTGAAGAAGAAGCGGCTGAATATATCAAAGCACACGTAACTAAGCCTGTTGTATCTTACATTGCTGGTGTGACAGCACCAGAAGGTAAGCGCATGGGCCATGCTGGCGCAATTATCGCTGGTGGTAAAGGTACAGCTGCTGATAAATTTGCTGCTCTTGAAGCGGCTGGCGTAACTACTGTTCGCTCTTTAGCTGACATTGGTAAAGCATTACGTACTCGTACTGGTTGGTAATATCGTTACTTACTAGAAAAAAGGCGCTTAGGCGCCTTTTTTGTTGCGCATTTTTTGTGTAATTTTTTTAGGTTTAACAAGCTTAATGGATAAAAAATATTACTTTAAGGATGAATTTCATGAAACCAAAAGTCGCGCTATTTTTACAATAATCGTCTCGTCATTTGTTGTTCAGCCAGTATTGGTTTCGGAACATAATTTTAACGCTAATTCTGACAAAATTGAGCGTGTTTCGCAGGGATTACCGGGACATATTGGCGTGGCTGCACAGGAAATAGCATCACGGTTAATGACGATGAATCGCTTGTGATTGCCAATACCTATAAATTGCGGTTACCTTGTTAAATCGTGTTGAGAAAGGTCAGGTTAAGTTGTCTGATTTAATTGATGTCACACCTGATCTGATGGTTGCTGGTGATAATGCATGAGCTGAAGCCTTTATTCATTCCGGTTTAAAGTTATCTGTAGCAAACTTGATTGAATTGATGCTAACCGCCAGTGACAATACGGCGACCGATATATGTTTAACACTTGCTGGAGGGCGAGAAGCCGTAACCAAGATGTTGCGTCGTCTTGGTATAAATGACCAGCGAGTTGATCGCTACACGAGTGAAATATTAAGGGGTTTTATGGTTTAGCTTTTTAGCTGACAAGGTTATCTGTTGTCGCCAAAGCTGCTGCCAATGATTTTTCTCTTATTGTCACTATGGCTGATCGAAATATGGATTTCGAAAAGGCCTCTCATGATCAATCTACCGCAAAAGCCATTTGGTATTTATCTAATAATTAGCCACAGCAGGTATTTTATGGCTGCTGTAGAAATGCCAATATTTTCTTTAAAACGACTTTAGTTGGTATTAAGCTGCACAATACCTCATTAGTCTTCAAGTGAATGTTATCTGGTTTTTCGCGTTAGTTTAGTTCGGTCAAAATGTTTGTTCATAGCTATGTTCAATGGTGTCAGCGAACTAAAACGCTTTTATTTCAGCGTTCATCCACAGTCCAATTCACCCATTAATATACTTTGTAGCTCCAAATTTAACACAAGATTGAACGCAACTTAATCAGCTTTAAGTATTGTTATGTTCAATCGTCATTTCTCTAGCTGCGCTATAAGCACATTCCCATTCAGGATTAGATTCAATCATTGATACATTGCAAATTCGTAACATAAAACGAGCATAGAAAGTAAACTCATTACATCAATGAATGTTTACATAACAGGTGCATCATGTCTGGATGCGAATTAACAGCCTAAATGAGTATTAAGTAATCGTATGAGAGTTTAAAAAGTAAATTATTCATAAAGTTAACTAAAAATAATCTAAAGTCGTTTTATAATATTGGGCTGTGACTTAACACATGTTAGATGTTGAAAAAGATCACAGATTTTCTCATAAAATAATAAAGGACTTTTTAATGAAAAGTACAACATATTGGGGTGTAGCAATTGCTTTAACTGCAATTCAAATCACTCTCCCTGAACAACAAGCTCATGCGCATGGTTGGACCGAATTTCCTGAGGCGAGACAATCAATCTGTTATGAGCAAGGTGGACTGTGGTCTGGGACACCACCAAATGCTGCCTGTGCGCAAGCTAAAGCGCAATCTGGTACTTATCCATTTGTGCAACGTAATGAGTTTGCCATCAATATTGCCGCACCTCATTACAATAATATGGACGCAGTTAAAGCGGCAGTGCCAGATGGCAGTTTATGTTATGCCAACGATCCACAAAAAAGTGGTATGGGTGCTGAACATTCTGAGTGGACGCGGACTAAAATGCAGCCAGGCACTTTTGAATTAGTGTTTAATGCCACGGCACCGCATAACCCTTCTTTCTGGCAATTTTATATCACTAAAGCCGGTGTTGATGTTTCTAAGCCTTTAAAATGGGATGACTTAACGCTTATCCAGGAATATGGCAACGTCGCTGTGGATAGCGACAAAAAATACCGCATGAATGTGACTATTCCAGCTAATCGTAATGGTGATGCAATTTTGTATACTCGCTGGCAACGTGATGATGCTGTTGGTGAGGGGTTTTATAACTGCAGTGATATTACCATTTCAGATGAAGGTGCTATCAACCCACCTGAGCCAGGCTTGCCTTATTTAGAGCAGGGTGATGCATTTATTCCAAGTGATATTGAGTTATCGACGCCTAAAATTGGCGAGTCGGTTAACTACACTGTATTTAATAAAGATGGGGTCGAGCATAGCCGATTTTCATTAACCATCACTCAAGAAAATATCACAGATTGGGATCGTTTATTGGCCTCGCAAGTTAATGGCTACTATGAAACCAATTTCGGTGGTCATGTGTTTATTGGTCGTTGGCATGCACAAATGAATCACTATATGTATTTCCGTGATGAATTACATAATAACTTCATTAACACTAAAAACAGTGAAGCATCTGGTCAGTTCAGTATTTCGCCACCTAATCAATATGTCGAAGCGGTTATAACACCTAGCGTTTTGCAAGTGATTGAAAATGCTACGGTTAACTATGGCGATTTTGTTGTGTTAACGCCAAAAGACAGTGTAGGCGATATCGATTCGGTATCGTGGAATCAAATAAGTGGCTCAGCTGTTGAAACTGAAATTGGTTCGAATAATGAATTGATGATTCACACTGGTTCACTTGATAATTCTGAGCATCAGTTGAGTTTTGAATTAACCATTTCAGCTCAAGATGAGCAAGATACAACTGTATATAGTTTTACGGTTTTACCTACTCAGGTCGATCCTGGTCCGGGGCCAAGCCCAGAGCCTGGTTCAAATTGGGATCCTAAAGCGGTTTATACTGGTGGCGACAAGGTTGATCATAAAGGCAAAGAGTGGACCGCACAATGGTGGACTCAAGGTGAAGAGCCTGGAACCACTGGCGAATGGGGAGTATGGCGTTAGATTGTTAAAGGTAGAATTGGTTATATAGGGTTATTTATGCAATTTGGTGAATGCTCATGAGATTCGATCAGCATTAGCTATAGCCCATCACTATCGATTTTCAATTGATATTGATATTGATGCAACCTACACAATCTACCTTAACTCCTTGTATGCTCGCTGGTTATCTTTTTTTGCTAACTAGGGCTGTTGATTTTGCTGGTTGAGTTTAGTTCGAGTTAAAAATGTTTATAGCCGAACCCTTCGGGCAGCGTTTGTGGGTCATTTGTACTGCGTTATCGACTTATTCTGTAGAATAACTACACCACAAAGTCTCTGGCTTGTACAAATTACCAATAATTTGCTGCAAAATAACCTTGAAAGATCAACAGCCCTAGCGAGTATGCAACGGGTTGTTTGAGGTTTAAAGTGATGTTTTGCTTATTATCTGAGCGTTAATGACCGTAGAGGTTTTACCTTCAAATAATGGTGGCTATTTACTTTGTCGCTAAGCTCTATTTGGCGTTCAAATAATGAAATAAACAGGAATGACAATGGCATTTAATGATTTGTTTCGGCTTAGTGCCCATGCAGTGATAACGAACATCCAAGGGCAGGTATTACAGGTTAAAGCGACTTATGGTGATAAATGTTGGGGCTTACCTGGTGGTGCACTAGAGTTAGGCGAAACAATACACCAAGCGGTTAAACGCGAGTGCTTGGAAGAATTAGGCTGCGATATTAACATTGATTATCTTTCAGGTGTTTATTATCACAGTGCTTATCAATCACAAGTGTTTATTTTTAAATGCACACTTGTTGAACCTTTTACCATTAAGCTAAGTAATGAACACAGTGAATATCAATATACTGATTTATTAGCCTTGTCAGCAGTGCAGTTGCACAGAGTCAAAGCTTGTATTGGGTTTGTTGGCGAAGTCGACAGCCGAGTATTTTAATTCGGATTAAATGTAAACAGCAAAAATAAATAGAGCCGAGGTTTGAATACGGCTCACTTGTTTACACTTAATGATGCTTATGGCGTATGTCTTGTTAAAAACCATGTTATTTAATTAGGTGTTGATCATGCCTTTTAACACAATATCATCGTAGGTTACGAACCCTTTTATATCGTTGTCTTCTAACACTGGCGCTTTATTGATGTCAAAACGCTCAAATAGTCTGGCGGTATAACGTACGTCCATATCGGCCGAGACAGAAAAAACCGGTTTGATCATAATTTCATATACGTTGGTGCGATCTGGTGACTTGTCTTTAGCCAACACTTTGCGTGCAATATCACTCATCAAAACTAATCCGTATTCGTCATGTTCAGAACGCTTGTTTACCACTAACACTTTGACATTTTTAGCCAAAGCCACGGCAATAGCCTCTGAAACCGTAATTGTGCCTTCTACCATGGCGTAATCTTGGTTTAATACATCGCGGTTTCTGACAGGGGTTTTAGCGTTCATATCTGGTCCTCAATTTCTTTTGTCAGCTCTTGCACTTGATGGGCAACCCCAACAGCGTCTTCCACATCAATTTGAATGGCAATGCCACGGCCTTTGTTAGTGTCAAACTTACCGACTCTGGCGATCGTTTCCAAAATATGGCGTGACATGTGCTCTTCAACTAACCATAAAATAACATCTCGTTGTACATCTAATCCTAAGCCCATAAAGGTTTTTTTCTTAATTAGCCCTTCGCCGCGCGCGTGATTAATGACTGTTGCGCCAGTCGCACCGGCTTCACGGGCTGCATCTAAAATGTCATCGGTACAGTCGTCATCAACAAAGGCGACAATTAATTTAAAGCGCATCTGTATGCTCCTCTTGCTGCTCAGCAGCAGCTTTACGTTTAGAGATATATTCGACTATTTGGGCATAGGCCATCACGGAAATAATCGGAAATAAACTGGCAAAAGCAATAAGACCAAATCCATCAATTAAAGGGTTACGACCTTCTACATTGGTGGCTAAACCTAACCCTAGGGCGGCAACAAGCGGCACGGTAACGGTTGAGGTGGTGACTCCACCAGAGTCATATGCCAATGGAATTATCATTTTAGGGGCGTAAAAGGTTTGAATGACCACAATAATATAGCCGCCCATAATGTAGTAATGAATGGGATCACCTACCACAATACGAAAACAGCCTAAAGAAATCCCAAAGGCGACACCAATCGCCACCGAGATCCGTAAACCCTGAATCCCTATGGTACCGCCTGATACTTCATTGGCTTTAATTGCTACGGCGATTAGGGATGGCTCGGCAATGGTGGTGCTAAATCCTATTGCTGCGGCAAAAATATACACCCATAAATAGTCTTGCCAAATAAAGGGGGTAAGTGAGCCATCAGGGTGTAAAAACGCAGGTGTGGTTAATTGATTTGCCATGCTTTCGCCAATGGGAAATAATGCCAATTCAAGGCCGACTAAGAAAAACGTCAGCCCAATAATGACATACACAAAACCCAGCGCGACTTTACGCCAGTTAGGAATAGGGCGTTTTAGTACACCTAGTTGAAAACCAAATAAGATAATGGCAATGGGGACAACGTCTCTAGCTGTCAGTAATAAGGTTTCCAATAACTGATAAAACATCTTGGCTCCTTATAAAAAAATCATGCCGTACACCATCACAAAAATCATCGGCGTAAGGCTAGCAAATGCAATTAATCCAAATCCATCAAGCATGGGGTTTCGTCCTTTAATGACGGTCGCTAAGCCAACACCCAGCGCGGTCACTAAAGGAACCGTAATGGTAGACGTGGTGACGCCGCCGGAATCGTAAGCGATACCTATGATGCTAGGTGGTGCGAATGAGGTGAGGATCATCACTAATACATAACCGCCAATAATGATGTAATGAATAGGCCAGCCTTTTAAAATACGAATTACGCCGAGTAAAATGGCTAATCCCACAGATATCGCTACCGTTAAGCGCAATCCCATGGCGTAATCATCTAATGATGTTTCATCATTAGCTATTGCACCTGATTCGGCCGCAACTTTTGCGGCCTCATTGGCAACCGCGGTGAGGGCCGGTTCTGCTAAGGTGGTACCAAAACCGAGCGAAAATGAAAATATGACCAACCAAAAAACACTGCCTTTGCGGGCAAGGGCTTCTGCAAGAGATTCCCCAATCGGAAATAACCCCATTTCAAGGCCGAACACGAAAAAGGTTAGTCCAAGGACAATAAACATTAAGCCAATTAAGATTGAGCCTAAATGATCGGGTGCTTGTTGTAAGATAAAAATTTCGAAAAAGCCAACAACTAAGATAATCGGCACCAAATCTTTAAAGCTACTGAACATTGAGGTTAAAAGCTTCAGCACTGCAGACATCTATCCTCCATAAAAATCAGTAAGTCATATTTTCAGTGTGCCTTAGTAATCAAGGAACTCAACAAATTGTTTACAAAAGTCACCATTTGTTTGATGTTAATCAATAAATGTGCAATTGCTGTGAGATAGGTAACTGTGTTTGACATTCACATTGCCATCATTCAGGGTATGATAACTTTCAAGATTTAAAAGGAGTTTTGTGATGTGGAAAACATGTAATATTTTAATGTTAGTGTGTGTATTTGTGTTCAATAGCCCCGCTATGTGTGCTGATAATGACGTAAGTAACATCACGGTCAATCAGTCTGATGGTTATTTACAGGTGCTAAGGTTGAAAAATGGAATGTCAGTAGTGATTGAAGAAGGGCGTTTAGAACCGCGTTCCATTGGGAGTATTAGCGTAAAACTGTATCGTGATATAGACGTTGGTGACTTTGCCTCGGCGGTAACTTTTGTGCGTGATGGGACGATTATCAACACAGCTCTCAACGACAATTTTGATGGGGGTAGCCAAATCTCTATTACTACTGTCACTGCAGGTAGCGGCCAATATCAGGCTATCAATAATGTCTGTATAACAGGTGATGTTGTTACAATATGTCAGGTCGCGCCATGAATAACGTCGTGATCGCTGGCGTGGGAATGACGCCGTTTTGTAAGCCTGGTCAACATCAGCCTTATCGGGTTATGGCTGCCAAGGCGATAGCATTAGCTTTAGCAGATAGTGGTTTATCGGCAGGCAATATTCAGCAGGCTTTTGGTGCTTATATTTATGGTGACAGCACCTGCGCGCAACATGCGTTTTATGATGTGATCCAAAGTGGTATTCCAATCATTAATGTAAACAATAATTGTGCAAGTGGTTCTACAGCACTCTATTTAGCCAGACAGGCCGTGTTATCGGGTGAAGTGGATTGTGCATTAGCGTTTGGCTTTGAAGAAATGCAACCCGGAGCTTTAGGCGCACATTGGCAGGACCGTGAAAGCCCATTTACTAGAATGGATCCGGTATTATCAACCTTCACTGCTCCCGATGGTCCGATTGCGTTGCGTGCTTTTGGCGCGGCGGGTAAGCATTACATGGATAAATACCATGTGTCTTCTAAGCTATTTGCTCAGGTGGCGGTCAAATCTCGCCGTCATGCTATTAATAACCCTAACGCGTTATTTAGAATGCCACTGTGCACAGATCAGGTGTTAGCAGATAAGGTCATATATGACGGGTATTTAACTCGCCTAATGGCATGTCCGCCGACTTGCGGCGCCGCCGCGGTGATAGTGTGTAGTGAGCGCTTTGCAAAACAGCACAACCTTGGGGCAGCGGTGAAAATTTTGGCTCAGTCTATGGCAACTGATACTCAGGTTTCATGGCAAGATCCTATCAATGCCGTTGGTAAGTCAATGACAATGATGGCTGCAGCGAACGTGTATAATACAGCGGGTATTGCACCACAAGATATTGATGTGATTGAATTACATGATTGTTTTACCCCAAATGAAGTGATCACCTACGAGGCATTAGGCTTGTGTGCTGAGGGCGAAGCGGAGCAATTTATCAATGCGGGCAATAATACCTATGGTGGTCAATTTGTTATTGGGCCGTCAGGTGGACTTATGTCAAAAGGTCACCCAATAGGGGCGACAGGTATAGCACAATGTGCTGAACTTGTTTGGCATTTACGCGGTCAAGCAGGTGATCGTCAAGTGCAAGGTGCTCGCTTAGCTTTACAACATAATGTGGGTCTAGGTGGGGCTGTTGTAGTGACTTTGTACGGTAATTGATGTTACTGTATCTGTTGTAAAATCTTATCTTTTTAGTGCCAAGTATAGGCACTTTACACTGACAAATAGAGAATGGAATCTATATGAAACATAAAACCTTCCAGTTTAATTCTAATACTATTACTGCAAACATCAGAATGTGTGTTTACGGCAGTGTGTTAGTGTCGAGCATGCTATCGCTTATGGTGCAAGCAGATGATTTTTCTTCAAGTTATCAAGCTTATCAACAAGCCGTTGCCGCAAATGATAGTAAGCAAACATTAGTGTACGCTCAGCAAGCTTATGATTTAGGAAAAGTCAGCTTTGGTGAAAACCACATCGATACAGCGAAGTTACTGATGAACCTTGCCAATGCGCAGCGTGATAGTGGTGATAAGGTTTCCGCAAGTCAGAATTACAACAAAGTGCTGGCCAGCTACCAGGCACATTATGGTGACGATAGCATTGAAGTGTTAGATCCTATGTTGTTAGCTGCAGAGTCAACAACCAATGACAAAAAGGCCCAAGCACTGTTTGAAGATGCCATTGATGTGGCTAAGTCATTAAATGACCCCCTATTGCTAGCTGAAGTGTATACTGCGGCATTTAAACACTTATATAAAACCCCCGAATATAATCACACCATAAAAAACTATGGTTTAAAGGCGTATGACATTTACAGCCAACATCTTCCAGAGGATGCTATTATCCGCGTTGATGCCACTTACTTGGCCGCATCCATCCAGTTTGCTGAAAAACACTATGATACAGCAGAGCGCTTATTTCTTGAGGTGATTAAACAGTATCAAGCCCTTGATTATAGCCATCCATCAGAGTTACATGCCCACGCTGTGCTGGTTGAGTTGTACGAGAAACAAAATAATAGCCAACAAGCGACGGCACACTGTATTGCGATTGGTAAGATGAAGCCTTGGTCGGATGATCAGGATCAAGTGCCCTTATTTAGACATCATCCAAATTATCCAAAATCCTATGCAAAAGACAGAAAATCGGGATGGGTTGATATGGTGTTTACCATTGATGCAAATGGCTTTGTTAAATCGGCATCGGTATTAGATTCAAAGGGCGGAAAACGTTTTGAAAAAGAATCGTTAGAGGCCATTCAAAAATGGCGCTATGCCCCTAAGTTTGTTGACGGGAATCCGGTTGAAGCCGAAGCCAAAGTGCGTCTAGATTTCACCATTGCTGATAGCTAAATTACCATGTAAACCGTGACTAGCGAGAACAGCATACACACTAAGCCAGCCTCAATAAGTCGCTGGCTTTTTTGTAGCTGATTTTTGCCTTGTTTCAATACGGTGATTAAATTTTGTTGGTTATAAATTCTGCATGTGAGCAGATCAGTTTGTGGATCGACTAATAATTGTAGATTATATTTTTTACCATTTTTCAATAAGATATCGTGATTGCTTAAAATGCCAAAGTTGAACTTTTGCGATACCACTTTACCATTAAGCAGTACTTTTTCTAAGCCGCACCAATTGCTGGCTTGTAACTCAAAATTGTCCTGATTTAAAAGATAACTGAACTTAATCATGGCATCGCTCCATTGCACTTTACTCTCCCAAAGGTGTATTAATCTAAGCAGAGTAATGTGACAGTTTCCAGTACCAAAATATGACGCTTTTAAGAATATGGGCTAATTGATTGGTGGCTAAACGAAAAATATATTTAACTATTTTTTCTTGCAAAATGTCTGGCTATACACTTATTTGAGATTGCGGAGACTGACCTCTATTTAGTCGTTATCGCTATAGGCTCTTAGTAAGTCTTTCCAGGTGATAATGCCCACTAAAGTACCACTATCTAATACTGGCAAACTGCCAATGCCGTGCTCAAGAATGATTTCACAGGCTTGTTTTAAGGTGGTATGAGGTGCAACTGTGATTGGATTGTGACTCATGACTTGATGTACGCGTTTGTTGAGGGTTTCAGTGTCTCTAATCAGTTCAGCAGCAGTGCCGAGATTGGGGCTTAGTGCTTTCAAAAAATCACGATGGGATAAAATACCCTGTAAATTGTCGTCTTCATCAATGGCTAACAAATGATGAAAGGTGACATTATCAAAAATGTGTTTAGCAACAGATAAACGATCATCAATTGAAATAGTGACAATTCGCTTGGTCATAATGTGGCTAACAAGTGTGATTGCTGCAGGCATATTTATCCTCTTTAACTCGGCATCTTCAGCTTTGCTTAGCCGCGTTATTAATTTATAGCAGATAAACTATATTACAACAACGAGTTAGCCACATTGTTAAGTCATTCAAGTCAATTCTAAGGGGTGATGCCAAGGTATTTTTGTGCTTTATGGGGTTTGAGTTGATGAATATCCACTAAGACTAAACCATCAATACAATCACCAAATTCAGCATCAATACCAAAATCAATAAACTGCACGCCCTGATCTTCACACAACTCACCATATTGCTTAAATAGTGTCGGTACTGATACGCCCATGTTTGCTAATGTCCTTTTGAGAATTTTAAAATTGTCAGCATAATTATTCCCGTTAAATAGGCGGTGTAATTGGTGTGACCGTTCATCAGTTATAAAAAACGCGTTATGTGATTTAGCTAAATCAACCTGGCTTGGAAATTGGTTTTGATAGAAATGGATGAGTATTTCTTTCGCAGGCTCAGGATAGCTGTTACTTATTGTCACTGGGCCAAACAAGTATCGATATTGTGGGTGTTTTACCAAAAAGGCACCAATACCTTGCCACAGGTATTCAAGGCTTCTGCGGCCCCAATATTTTGGTTGTACAAAGCTTCTGCCTAACTCTAATCCCTGTTCAAAATAGGGCGCGAAATTGGCATGGTAAGTGAACAAGGTTTCGCTGTATAAGCCATTGGCTGTATTTTGCTGATGCATATGTTTGGCACTGACAAAACGATATGCGCCGACTATCTCTAAATCGTCTTTGTCCCATAACACTAGATGCCAATAATCATTGTCATATTTATCTATGTCTCTGTGTTTTCCCGTACCTTCACCCACCGCTCTGAAAGCGATTTCACGTAAACGACCAATTTCACGCATAATCGCGCTACTTTTTTTATGCTGGTAAAGGTAGATCACTTTATTGTCAGAAGTGTGTCCCAATGGCTCACATAATTGTAATTCCTGTTGTAAGTTGGTTCGAGATTCTGGGTGAGCAACGGCATTTTGGGTACTAAATAAAGGTGGCCGGTTTTTACCAATACGGTAAAGGTGATTTTTGAGTAACTTCACCTGTGTTTTTAGCGGAAAGTCATTGTTGGCAACGGTTTCTTTAGCAATCAATTTACCAATTCGAACTGGCATCACTTGGTTGACTTGACGAAACATCTCTTTGACCAGTAATAGTGTCGCTAAGGGTTTATACAGCATCGATGCGCCATAGAATGTAGCCGAGTTTTTCGCATCAACAAACATCGGCAGTAACGGCGCATGGCAGGCTTTGGCCATTTTGACAAAACCCGTTTGCCAGAGTAAATCTGTCACACCGCTGGGGCGTAAACGTGACACTTCACCGGAGGGAAATATTAATAACGCCCCTTCAGATTTTAAATGCTGGTGGATATTGTCAAAATGCTGTTTTGGGGTGCCACCTGTCATGTTTCTTACCGGTAGCAAAATGGCATGTAATGGCTTAATGGCCATGAGTAATTCATTGGCGACGACTTTGATATCAGGTCGAACTTTACTGATTAACTTTATCAGTGCCAATGCATCAAGCGAGCCGATAGGATGGTTGGCATAAATGATCACACGACCGTCAATGGGGATATTTTCAATTTCATTGTTGGGAACGCTATAACTGAAATTAAAGCTGGCGAGCACCTGTTCAACAAAATCTACGCCGGTAAGATGTTGGTGCTGCTGAGCGATATCATTACACTGCTGTTCGTGCAGCAAGTAGCGAAGCATGGCTTTAGTGGGTTTAGCTAACCAGGGTTTATTGGCTAATAGTGGCAGGTTTTGTTCCACCATTTGGTCGACTGTAAACATCATTTGCCTTGATTTCATTATGCCACCTTCTGGTTTGGCTGTTGTAATGGCTGAAATGTGGCTGTTGGTAGAGGCTGATCCGTTTCAACACGTTCAATGATATTGGGGATTTTGTTCTGCTCATCCCACTTTAATAACTGAAACTCGCCTAATAAGGTTTCAACCACCAAGGTGCAGTTTTCAACCCAATCTCCGTCATTGGCATAGATGATTTGCCGTTCACCACTGTGATGAATGGAAAGCTCTGGTTGGTGGATATGGCCACAAATGACCATGTCGACCTGCTGTTTATCGGCAAATCGAATGACCGCATCACGAAAACTATTTATGGCCTGCTGTGCTTTGTTTACGCGTAATTTGATGTAACTTGCCAATGACCAATAGGGGTATCCCAGTTGACTACGTACATGGTGTAGATTGCGATTTAGCCACAATAAGACATCATATAAATGGTCTCCTAATTTGGCATAGGTGCGACTTACACACACTTCAGAATCAAATTGATCACCGTGTAACATTAAGCATCTTTTACCCAAGATTGATTGATGTACATAATCGGGTGCAATGGTGATCCCCCTAAAGTGACTGTTAACATAGGCTTTAAATAACTCGTCGTGATTGCCTGGTATATAGAATACTTGGGTGCCGTTTTGGGCTAGTTCGAGTATTTTTGTCAACACGGCTTGATGGCTATCTGGCCAAAATACCCGTTTTTTTAATGCCCAAATATCGATAATATCGCCGACAAGATATAAATGCTGACAGTGAGTGTTATTCAAAAAATCTAATAAAAACTCAGCCTTACAATCGATACTTCCTAGGTGAACATCGGATAACCACACAGCATAAAAACCTTGTTGGCTATTTGATTCATGGGCTGTTTTTTTTGCTTTGGATAATGAAGAGGTTAAGGCGGGGGGCACATAGGTTGATGAATGCGCGTTAGCTTGAGTCGCTTGCTTGAATAGTGTGCTTATTTTATTCATTTATTTACTCTCTACCAAATAGCACTGTATTAAGTTAGCTTCAGCTTAATGGCGGAAATTGACTAAACGGTGACGGAAATATTGCAATTGGATGAATAATACGAGGGGGAATATTTACTGGTAGAATGTTGTTCGAGATCAAACGAATTTAGTGCGGTGATTGTGGACTGGCTAGCTCTAAGGACGATGCACTGCAAAACAGTCTTGCAAGTTCAATCGACCCTTTTGATGCTAGTAACAAAAAAGGGAAGCTAAGCTTCCCTTTTAAACGGTATAGTCTTGAACAATATAGTCTTGAACAATATAGTCTTTAAGATTATCGCGATGAACTATCGTGCAGCATCAATAATGGCTCTTGCCATTTCATCTGCCACAGAGCCTGTGGTGCGATTTTCTGCATCTGCGCGAGTAAAGATGGTCAGCAAGGTTTGATAGATTTGTTCTACCTTGGCAACCGATGCCGCTTTATCGTAGTTATTTTCAAATGATACGTTAATAATACCACCGGCATTAATGACGTAATCTGGTGCATACAAAATGCCCATTTCTTTTAATTTTTCACCGTGACGCACTTCTGCCAGCTGGTTGTTGGCACAACCTGCGACAATCGTCGCTTTCAATAATGGCAGGGTAATATCGTTTAAGGTTGCCCCTAGCGCGCATGGTGCATACACATCAACATCTTGATTGTAGATATCTTGTGGTTCAACCACGGTTGCGCCAAATTCACTGGCAACACGATCTAACGATGCTTGATGAATATCGGTCACGACTAATTCAGCGCCTTCTTCATGCAAGTGCTTACAAAGGTAATATCCCACGTGTCCGACGCCTTGCACGGATACCTTAATGCCCTTAAGGCTATCAATACCACGTTGATGTTTTACCGCAGCTTTAATACCTAAATAAGTGCCTAAAGCGGTAAGAGGTGACGGGTCACCCGATTTGCCTTCTAATCCAGCAACATATGGCGTTTCGCGGTTTGCAATCATCATATCTGAAGTTGATACACCCACATCTTCGGCAGAATAGTATTTACCGCCTAAGCTATTAACGAAACGGCCAAATGCAAGAAATAATTTTTCACGATCTGTGGTTTTTGGATCAGCAATAATAACCGCTTTACCACCACCCATAGTTAAGCCTGCAAGTGCATTTTTATAGGTCATACCGCGCGACAGGCGCAATACATCGGTGAGCGCTTCATCGTCAGATTGATAATTCCACATTCTACAACCACCAACGGCAGGGCCTTTGTTGGTGTTATGCACTGCAATAATAGCTTTCAAGCCACTTTCTTTATCATGACAAAACACAACTTGTTCGTGCTCATCAAACGAGACATGATTAAATACAGCCACGTAAATTCTCCACTTGCTTTATGGTCGTGTGTTAGTTTTGACTAACACTTAATTATTAACGCTTTGGTTATTTATTCTGACGCTTAAGATAACAGTTATAACAACGCCAAAGTAGGGTAGATTAAGCTACCACACAGGCTTGGCGATACTTTATATCCTGTTCATATTAAATGTCGTAAATGAATCAAATTCGATATTTAGTATTGCAGCACGATAGCATTTAGCGATACTCTCAACAAAGCCTGATGACGTAATTTTTGTGATCAAGCTGGCAATTTTGCTTGCCACTTTACGTAAACGTAAAGTATTTTAGTGTTGAGTGTGAATTTCAGCATAATGGATGAATAAAAAATAACCCATGTATGCTTAATAACAATAAGATAGGAAGTGTTATGGCTGATGAAGTAGTTGAACAGGTTGCAGAGCCTGCTGTTGATCAAGAAGCATTAAGACAGCAATGGGTAAAAACACAATTCCAAAAAGCAAATCGTTTTCTCGCGGAAAAAGGCGTGATCCCTAATAAGGTTTTTGCAGATGAAAGTCGTTATCTTGCGCCATACCTTGCGATTTGGAAAATGGACTCAAAACAGCCTACCAAACAAACATTTTGGGTCATGTCAGGTGATTTACCGTCTGACTATGTTGATGTAAAAGTTGCACAAACTGCTCGTGATGCACTGCGTCACTTTTCAATGATGTGGCAACTTAAAGCTGAAAACCTTCATAAATCTGGCGCAACACGCGATGCGACTCAGTTGAAGTTTGCTAATTTGTTAGTTTCACGCGCAGAAAGCTTATACAAAATGCATGAAGATGAAAAACTCTGGTCTTAAACCTCATTTCATTCTGGCTAAATAAAAAAGGCACATAATGTGCCTTTTTTATTGTTCCCGCGAGTGGATGTTATTCAGCCAGGTAATATAACCCTTGATTGATTAGCTCAACTAGCAGTTGCCCAATAGATGCGTTTGCCAATAAATCAGTGGCGTTTTCGCTATCTAAAGTCATTGTGTTGGCTAACAGGATTAGCTGTGCTTCTGTAACATCTTCAAGTGGGTATACTTCGCCATTAATAAATAAACGACATTGTTGGTCGTTCTCTAAACGCAACACTTTTAACCCGCCGATGCGCGCAATACTGGCATTGTCTTGTACCATTTCTTGTAATTCTTCGAGTGTGACAGGTTCTTCACCTTCACAAATATCGAGTTCAAAACGGTTTTGACTTAATAATTTACCAAGCATGGTTTGATATTTTTCAGGTTGAGTGGCTAGCTCTGCCAATAACTGCATAATACCTTGCTGCTGAGTTTGACTTACCACACCTGGATCTGTTGCCTCAGACTTTGAGGTGAAACGTTTGTGACCGCTGTTATTATCAATCAGCGAATCTGCAAGTTGAGTTAGCAGTTCTTGCTGGCTAGGGGCTCTAAAGCCAATTGAATAGCTTAAGGCTAGAGACAATGTCTCGCCACAGTGTGGATAACCTGGTGGGATATATAACACGTCACCCTTTTTTAATACAACGTCGATAATAGGTTCAAAATCGTCCACTAATGGCGATGTAGCATCACCACCGCGACGTTGATGATTGCCTTTGTCGCCCACTTTCCAGCGACGTTCACCTTCACCTTGAATAATAAACACATCATAATTATCAATGTGTGGGCCTACGCCGCCTTCAGGTGTGGCAAATGACACCATTAAGTCGTCAAAGCGCCAATCGGGTAAAAAACGAAATGCATCAACCAATGGTTGAGAGTCTGGATACCAGTGATTTACCGCTTGCACTAATAGTTGCCATTTCGTTTCACCATAAGCATCGTAATCTTCAAAGGGGCCTTGGATCACGTCCCATTGATTGTCTTTAGTGACAACAATACGCGATGAAATTTCTTCTTCGCAAGCAAGACCTGCTAATTCATCTGCGGCAATTGGGTCAACAAAGTCAGCGAAGGCTTGTGTGAGTACCACAGGGGTTTGTTGCCAGTACTGCTTAATGAAGGCTTGGGTGTCAAAAGTTAATTGATACATGGTCTTACTCTCTGTACGTTGTGAAAGCAGTGTAAAAGAAAAGCGGCAACTCGAATGTCGAGGTGCCGCTAAATTAGGTGAGGCTTTTTATCCTCAGTTGACAAATTATTTTAATTCGTCAACAAATGCCTCTGCACGGCCAATGTAGTTAGCTGGAGTCATTTTTTTAAGTTCAATTTTAACGTCTGCTGGTAACTCAAGTCCGTCAATAAATACCGCTAACTGTTGTGCATCAATACGTTTACCACGTGTTAACTCTTTCAGTTTTTCGTATGGTTTTTCAATACCGTAACGACGCATTACCGTTTGAACGGGCTCTGCTAACACTTCCCAGTTTGCGTCTAATTCAGCACGTAAATGCGCTTCGTTAACTTCTAATTTGCTGATCCCTTTTAGGGTAGCTTGGTAAGCAATTAATGAATGAGCAATACCAACACCTAAATTGCGTAATACGGTAGAGTCAGTTAAATCACGTTGCCAGCGAGAAACTGGCAATTTAGCGGCTAAATGCTGCATAAGCGCATTGGCGATGCCTAAGTTACCTTCTGAGTTTTCAAAGTCGATTGGGTTAACTTTATGCGGCATGGTTGAAGAGCCAATTTCGCCAGCAATCGTGCGTTGTTTGAAGTGACCTAACGCAATGTAACCCCAAATGTCACGATCGAAATCGATTAAGATGGTGTTGAAACGTGCCATAGCATCAAATAATTCAGCAATGTAATCATGCGGCTCAATTTGTGTTGTGTAAGCGTTCCAGTTAATGCCTAGGCTTGTCACAAAACGCTGTGACAACGCGTGCCAATCAACCTCAGGGTAAGCAGATATGTGAGCATTGTAGTTACCTACAGCTCCATTGATTTTACCCATAATTTCAACAGCTTGAATTTGCTTCAGTTGGCGTTCTAAACGTACAACCACGTTAGCCATTTCTTTGCCTAAGGTACTTGGTGAAGCAGGTTGACCATGAGTACGTGACATTAATGGCACAGTTTTATTGTCATGGGCTAACTTCTTGATTGCATCAACGATTTGTTGACACTGTGGCACAACAACGAGTTCACGAGCTTCTTTAAGCATTAGGCCGTGTGATAGGTTGTTAATGTCTTCTGAAGTACAGGCAAAGTGAACAAATTCATCGATTGCGACTAACTCTGGGTTGTTGGCAATTTTTTCTTTGATGAAGTATTCGACCGCTTTCACGTCATGGTTAGTGGTGCTTTCAATGGTTTTAACACGTAGTGCGTCTTGCTCACTGAAGTTATCTTTAATGCTGTCTAATAATGCTAATGCTGATTCGCTAAACGGTGGTACTTCTTCAATTTCTGGGCAGCTAGATAATAATTTTAACCAGTTAATCTCAACTTGTACGCGGTACTTAGTAAGACCGAACTCGCTGAAAATCCCTCTTAATGACGCGGTTTTACTACCATAACGACCGTCTACCGGAGAGATAGCAGTTAGTGCGGAAAGATCCATTTGAAGCTCCTTGGTGAACTTTTATTGTAGGGTGATTCGATTATTTATTTTTGTTGGCTTTTAACAGCCGTATCAAATATCGCTTTTCGTGCAAAGACTAAATGGCGACGTTTGCCACCTAATTGACGCCATAACACGGCGCTGCGCATAGCTGATAGTAGCAATGCGCGAATTTTGTTTTGCACGTTAGTTTGTTTTAAAAATGCTGGATTACCTGAAATCTGAAGTTTAGGGCCAAGAGCACTAATCACATCACTGTAAATGCTAGCTAGATTTGCGAGCACTTGTTCATCGGTAATCGAAAAATGGGCTAACTGACGATGCACCTGATTAATGCGTTCAGCCAACATGCCTAAACCGTTAGGTGAGCGAGACAGTTTGCGCTCTAATGCCAATACACCGACTAAATAACGGGTGGTTTCGACATCTTTGTTACTGCCATCGCCAAGTTGATTTTGGATAAGCTGGTAGCCTTTATCCAATATTTCTTTGTTTGGATAAACATCAGCGGTGCTTTCAGGGTTAGTGACTAAAATGGTATTCAAGCTAGCCGCTAACGCTTGTTCGTCACTTTCACCATGACGGGCGATGTATTGCACTTGTCCGATGGCCTGTAAAATGCCAGCAAATGCCATGGTGCGTTCATATAAGATATTGTCAGTCACGATGTGGCTTACCTATCCTCTGATTAACGTATCGATGATCCCGCCGCCTAAGCAAACTTCACCATCATAAAAAACTGCCGATTGCCCAGGCGTGACGGCGGCAACAGGTTCATCAAAGAACACTTCAATGGTGTCTTCATTGATATGTTTAATTTTGCATTGTACATCACGTTGACGGTATCGGGTTTTGACGCTTATGTGTTCAGCATCCGCAGGCCCTTTACGGTCAACCCAATCTAATTGTTTTACGCTCATGCCAACAGACATTAATCGCGGGTGATTACCGCCTTGGGCAACCACTAATACATTGCGGTCTAAGTCTTTATCAACGACATACCATGGGTCTTCGTTGCTATTCTTTAAACCGCCGATACCTAAGCCTTTACGTTGACCTAATGTATGGTACATCAAACCTTGGTGCGTACCGATCACTTCACCTTCAGCGGTTTCAATATCGCCAGGCATAGCAGGTAAGTAGGTGGCTAAAAAGTCGGTAAATTTGCGTTCACCAATGAAACAAATACCCGTACTGTCTTTTTTATCATGGGTAATGAGTCCCATTTGTTTTGCGATATCACGTACTTGATGCTTTTCAAGTTCGCCAACAGGGAATAAGCTTCGCGCCACTTGCTCATGGCTTAGTGTGTATAGAAAATAGCTTTGATCTTTGTTGTTATCGACTCCGCGTAACATTTGAGTGCTGCCATCAGCATTGTCACGACGACGAACATAATGGCCCATTGCAATAAAGTCAGCGTCTAATATTTCATCAGCGAATTCTAAAAAAGCTTTGAACTTGATTTCTTTGTTACACATGATATCGGGGTTAGGGGTACGACCTGCTTTGTATTCAGCGAGGAAATACTCAAAAACGTTATCCCAGTATTCAGAGGCAAAATTGACGGTATGCAGTTTTATGCCTAGCTTGTCGCAAACCGCTTGTGCATCTTTTAAATCTTCACTCGCAGCGCAATATTCATCCGTGTCATCTTCTTCCCAGTTTTTCATAAATAGACCTTCAACTTCATAGCCTTGCTGCATTAGCAGATAAGCTGAAACTGAAGAATCTACACCGCCAGACATGCCAACGATGACTTTTTTACCATTAGTGGGTGTGATTGATGTCATAGATCCTATAAACCGTTCTGTATACCTATGAAAAGCCAAAATTCGACGTTTCAAGAGAGAAATTATGTGTAAATTCTGCGGCGCGTATTCTATCACGCATTCGCTTTAGGGGCTATCTTGGGACGGTAATTGTTGAATTCAATGACAGACCGATTATAAATAGTCTGAATTTAACAGCCGAACCGAATAATGTTTACCTTGTTGCTTAATAAAATCATCAATAGATTTAAGCACTAACGGGCTTCGCATTTGATCAGCTTTTTTCGCTATTTGCTCTCTGCTAAACCAATGGGTTCGAGTAATTACAGGGTCAAGAGGCTCGCATTTCACTTGAATGGGTAATTCTGCACAAAAAGTGAAACGTACAAATGCCAACTCAGGACTGGCGGTAAATTGATAAATGCCTACCAATGAAATCGGAGTAATGATTAAACCCGTTTCCTCAAGTATTTCACGTTTGCATGCCTCAATGAGCGATTCGTCGGCTTCAAGATGACCCGCGGGTTGGTTATAACGCACTTCACCGTCGATGAGTTCTTCTACCAGTAAAAATTTACCGGCACAGTGAATGATAGTGGCAACCGTGGTATTGGGTTTATAGCGTTCACTCATTGGACTAACTCTTGGCTGATGCAGTTTGATTAATCACTTGGTATTCACCATTGGCTAAGTTATCGAGACTCCATTGACCTATTTTGTAACGGATTAATCTGAGTGTGGGATAGCCAACATGCGCCGTCATTCGTCTGACTTGACGGTTTTTGCCTTCACATATTTGAATTTCTAACCAGCTGGTTGGAATGGATTTTCGTTCCCTTACAGCTGGCGTACGTGGCCAAATGTTAGGTGCAAGCATTACACGTACTTTGGCTGGCAAGGTTTTACCGTCTTTTAATACAACACCTTGCTGAAGCGATTCAATCGCTTGTTGAGTCGGTTCACCTTCAACCTGCACCCAATAAGTTTTGAAGGTTTTCTGATTTGGTTGAGTGAGCTTAGCCTGTAATTGACCGTCATTGGTCAGCAGCAATAAACCTTCACTGTCTCTGTCGAGTCTTCCTGCGGCATAAACATCGGGTATGGCGATAAAATCTTTTAACGTTTTTCTGCCAGCTTCATCGGTAAATTGGCATAACACATCAAATGGCTTATTAAATAGCACGATGACGGGATTGGCTGTTCGAGGTTTTTTAGGTGACGATTTATTAGCCAATGACTTTATCGGCGATGCTTTCGACGAGCGCATAGCTGCATTCTTAGCAAGGCTTTTATTAAAACGTGCTTTAAATGATTGGTTTTTTACAGGGGTTGCCATAGTGAAAGCTTGATGCCTTTGCGTTCAGTTATGCCACCGTCCTGAATAAGATTGAAACTTCCAAGCTGGAAACTTTTCACTAATGAATCAGGTTGGCATAAAAAATTTACGTTAAATATGCGTAAAAAGGGTTAAAAAATCGGAACAACGACCAGTTTACTGCTTATTCGCCATAAGTGGAATTTGAATATTATTCAGAATGCTCTATGATGTTGGCCTGAAAATTGTGATCTGTACCTAATTTTTTCTTAAATTGGCTTGTGGAGATATATTTAACTAGCTGATTTTTCATTGTTTCAAGTAAAACAATGAAGGAAGTATTAATAAAAATAAAAAATGGGATAGGGGATTTCACAAATGTTACCGCATCAAAACCTCGCTTGAGGCATGTGGCAAACAACGTTTCATCACAGCAAACAGATAATCATCTTGCTTGATGACATCATCGTGAAATCGTCAACATATCCGCACCAAATATTCTAATAAATTATTAATTTACAATAATGTAGGAAAAACCATGAAAGATAACTCTCCAACGATTATTTATACTGAAACGGACGAAGCGCCAGCACTAGCAACACTTTCTCTGTTACCTATTATTCGTACCTTTACAAATGCTGCGGGCGTTAAAGTTGAAACACGTGACATTTCTTTGTCTGGCCGTGTGATTGCAAACTTCCCTGAAAAATTAACAGCAGAGCAAAAAATTGCTGATGCATTAACTGAACTCGGTGAACTTGCTAATCTTCCTGAAGCTAACATTATTAAATTACCTAATATCAGTGCTTCAATTCCTCAATTAAAAGCGTGTATTGCTGAACTTCAAGCGCAAGGTTATGACGTCCCTAACTACCCGGATGAGCCAAAAACTGACGCAGAAAAAGAAATTCAATCACGTTATGATAAAATCAAAGGCAGTGCGGTAAACCCTGTATTACGTGAAGGTAACTCTGATCGTCGTGCGCCAACGTCTGTGAAAAACTATGCTAAGAAAAACCCACATTCAATGGGCAAATGGGCGAGTGATTCTAAGTCACACGTTGCGCATATGTCAGAAGGCGACTTCTACGGTAGCGAACAGTCAGTGACTTTAGCTGCAGCCGATAAGGTTAGCATCGTATTAGTGAAAGCTGATGGCAGCGAGCAAGTATTAAAAGCAGGTTTAGCCTTATTAGCTGACGAAGTGATTGATACTGCTGTGATGAGCAAAAAAGCCCTTGTTGATTTCTATACTCGTGAAATTGAAGCGGCTAAATCAGAAGATGTTTTATTATCGCTTCACTTAAAAGCGACCATGATGAAAGTGTCTGACCCAATTCTTTTTGGTCATGCAGTAAAAGTATTCTTCAAAGACGTATTCGACAAGCACAGCGCATTATTTGCTGAGCTAGGCGTTGATGTTAACAATGGTTTTGGTGATGTATATGCCAAAATTAAATCATTACCAGATGCACAACGTGCTGAAGTTGAAGCCGATATTGCAGCTGTTTATGCCGCTCGCCCAGCGCTTGCTATGGTTGATTCAGACAAAGGTATCACCAACTTACACGTGCCTAGCGACATCATTATTGATGCTTCTATGCCTGCAGCAATTCGCTCTTCTGGCCAAATGTGGGGCCCTGATGGCCAATTGAAAGACACTAAAGCCATGATCCCAGATCGTTGCTATGCAGGTGTTTATCAAGAGACCATCGCATTCTGTAAAGCTAACGGTGCTTTCAATCCAACGACGATGGGCAGTGTACCAAACGTGGGTTTGATGGCTCAAAAAGCTGAAGAATACGGTAGCCACGATAAGACATTTGAAATCAAAGCAGCGGGTACCGTCAAGGTTATTAACCAAGCGGGTGATGTGTTAATGACTCACGCTGTTGAAGCTGGCGATATTTACCGTATGTGTCAGGTGAAAGATGCGCCAATTCGTGACTGGGTAAAACTTGCAGTTAAACGTTCACGTTTAAGTAATACTCCAGCGGTATTCTGGTTAGACAGTAATCGTGCACATGATGCTGAATTAATCAAAAAAGTGAACACATATTTAGCCGATCATGACACTGCAGGATTAGATATCCGCATCATGTCACCGGTTGATGCTACACGTTTCACCTTAGACCGTATCATCAAAGGTGAAGACACTATTTCTGTTACTGGTAACGTGTTACGTGACTATTTAACCGACTTGTTCCCAATTCTTGAGCTAGGTACAAGTGCTAAAATGCTCTCAATCGTACCTCTAATGAATGGTGGCGGATTATTCGAAACAGGTGCAGGCGGTTCAGCACCTAAGCACGTTCAACAAGTTGAAAAAGAAAACCACTTACGTTGGGATTCTTTAGGCGAGTTCTTAGCACTTGCAGCATCTTTAGAACACCTAAGCCAAACGACAGGCAATACTCAAGCACAAGTGCTCGCAGATGCGCTTGATGTCGCTATCGGCCAGTTCCTTGATAGCAACAAGTCTCCTTCACGCCGTGTGGGTGAGTTAGACAACCGTGGATCGCACTTCTTCTTAGCACTTTACTGGGCCCAAGCCCTTGCAGCGCAGACATCTGATCCAGAATTAGCCGCGAAGTTTACAAAACTAGCGACTGATTTATTATCGAATGAAGCTGTTATTGTGGCTGAGTTAAATGCAGCACAGGGGCCAGCGGTAGATTTAGGTGGTTACTACCGCTTAGATGCAGCTAAAGCTGAAAAAGTAATGCGCCCAAGTAAAACCTTAAATAGCTTTATCGTGGCATAAGTCACTTTTTAGCCAATAAAAAACGCGCCTGAATGGCGCGTTTTTGTTTTTTTAGCATTTATTTTGGTTAAATAAAAAGACAGGGATTAAAATCCCTGTCTTTTTGCTTTATAGTTTCACCTAACTAATTAGTTGGTGAAATGGCTGATGCATGCATCCCTTTAGGGCCTGCTTCTACCTCAAAAGAAACTGGTTGTCCCGCCTTTAGCGTTCGATAACCTTCCATTTCTATGGTTGAATAATGTGCAAAAACATCCTCGCCACCCTGATCTGGGCAAATAAACCCGAATCCTTTGGCGTTGTTGAACCATTTTACAGTTCCGCTTGCCATACTTCCACTTCCTTCTTTTGTCTACTTACCAGTAAGATAGTAAAACTTATTATTCAGCGGTCTTGAATTGCCGCCTGACAAACAGAATGAAATTTGTACGAAAAGAAGTCAAGCATAAATTAACAAAAAGACAACATTTAATTAATTTAATATTATCATGTGGTCGGCATTGAAATGAGAGGCTAGTATTAGAGCATGGCTAAAATAGGCAGCATTGAAAAAACGGAAGAAAAAGTTGAATCAGACCTACAAAGACCCAACTTATATAAAGTGGTTCTGAATAACGATGATTACACTCCAATGGATTTTGTAGTGGAAGTACTACAACGTTTCTTCGATAAGAATGAGCAACAGGCCGTGGATATTATGTTGGCCATTCACCACAAAGGGAAAGGTTTATGCGGTGTGTATCCATTTGGCATTGCAGAAACTAAAGTTTTACAAGTAAATCAATTTGCAAGAGAAAACCAACATCCGTTACTGTGTAGTTTAGAGAAAGAATAATCTTACTCTGCTGTTTGTGGTTAATTTAGGGGGTGCTTATGCTGAACAAAGACTTAGAGGTCACTTTGAACCTAGCGTTTCAGCAAGCTAGAGATTCGCGTCATGAATACATGACGGTAGAACATTTATTATTAGCGTTATTAGATAACCCTGCAGCTTACGAGGCATTAATGGCTTGTGGAGCAGATATTAATAAATTGCGTGAAGAAGTACATAATTTCATTCAACAAACCACGCCAATTATTGCAGAAAGCAGCGAAGACAAAGAAACTCAACCGACATTAGGATTTCAGCGTGTGCTTCAGCGCGCCGTCTTTCATGTTCAATCATCAGGCCGCAATGAAGTTACAGGCGCTAATGTGCTAGTGGCTATTTTCAGCGAGCAAGAATCACAAGCTGTTTATTTGTTACGCCGCTGTGAAATTACCCGATTAGATGTGGTTAACTTTATTTCTCATGGTTTTTCGAAAGATGAAGATAAAGCGGACGACAGTGACAATTCAAATATCGATGATCCAACCGATGCACCTGAAGAGCGGAGTATGTTGTCGCAATTCGCGGCTAATTTGAATCAGCTTTCAAAAGACGGAGTGATCGATCCATTAATCGGTCGTGATGCAGAGGTTGAGCGTGCGGTACAAACCTTGTGTCGTCGTCGTAAAAATAACCCACTGCTAGTGGGCGAGGCAGGTGTGGGTAAAACCGCAATTGCTGAAGGTTTGGCTTATCGCATCGTTAATGGTCAAGTGCCTGATGTCATGGCCGATGCTACTGTGTATTCACTTGATATGGGATCCTTGTTAGCCGGAACAAAATACCGCGGGGATTTTGAAAAAAGGTTTAAAAGTTTATTAAAAGAACTCGCGGCCGATGAACACGCCATTTTATTTATCGATGAGATCCACACCATCATTGGTGCTGGTGCGGCGTCCGGCGGGGTGATGGATGCCTCAAACCTACTTAAACCATTGTTGTCGAGTGGTAAATTACGTTGTATGGGCTCTACGACATTCCAGGAATACCAAAGTATTTTTGAAAAAGATCGTGCCTTGGCTCGTCGCTTCCAAAAAATTGATGTCAATGAGCCTTCAGTGGCTGAAACCACTAAAATTTTGATGGGATTAAAGTCGAAGTACGAAGAGTACCATGGTGTGCGTTATACACAGGCGGCTATCAGCAGTGCAGCGATTTTGTCAGCCAAACACATTAATGATCGCCATTTACCCGACAAAGCCATTGATGTGATTGATGAAGCGGGTGCGAGAATGGTGATGATGCCTGCCAGTAAACGCAAGAAAACCATCGGTCAGGCTGAAATTGAATCCATTATTGCTAAATTAGCCCGCATTCCGGAAAAATCAGTGTCGTCGTCTGACAAGGATTTACTGAAAAACCTTGAACGTAACCTTAAGATGGTGGTATTCGGTCAAGACAAAGCGATTGAGAGCTTGTCAGCCGCCATTAGATTGTCTCGCAGTGGCTTAGGTAGCGATAAGAAGCCAGTGGGTAGTTTCTTATTTGCAGGGCCAACAGGTGTGGGTAAAACCGAAGTCACTAATCAGTTAGCCGCTGCATTAAGTTTAAAGTTAATTCGTTTTGATATGTCTGAGTATATGGAGCGTCATGCTGTATCTCGTCTGATTGGCGCACCTCCAGGTTATGTCGGGTATGATCAAGGAGGTCAATTAACCGATGCCGTGATTAAAAACCCTCATTGCGTGGTGTTATTGGACGAAATTGAAAAAGCGCATCCTGAAGTTTATAACTTGCTGTTGCAGGTTATGGACCATGGTACGTTAACGGATAATAACGGCCGCAAAGCAGATTTTCGCAATGTGACCTTAGTGATGACCACCAATGCGGGGGTGCAGGAAACCATTCGTAAGTCGATAGGCTTCCAGCAACAAGATCACACTCAAGATGCGATGGCGGAAATAAATAAAGTATTTTCGCCAGAGTTTCGTAATCGCTTAGATTCAATCGTCTGGTTTAACCATTTGGATATGACAGTAATTGCCAAAGTGGTTGATAAGTTCTTAGTTGAGCTGCAAGCGCAATTAGATGATAAGCGTGTGGTGCTAGAGGTGAGTGATGAGGCGCGTACCTTATTAGCTGAGAAAGGATACGACAAAAACATGGGCGCTCGACCGATGAGCCGTGTGGTGACTGAATTGATTAAACGTCCATTAGCGGATGAGATTTTATTCGGTAAACTCGAGGCCGGTGGTATTGCACATATTGACGTTAAAAATGATGAAATTCACATTGAATGTGAAACACCGGAAAAAGTGTCTTAACTGAATTTATTAGTGAAAAAAGATGGCAAAAGCCATCTTTTTTTATGCTGTAAATTAAAGAGTGCGATTGCGAGAATAATCACGATAAGACAGACTGCGATGGGATTAACGCGCGTGCAACTTTGACAATTTGAGTATAAAAATTAGTTATAAAAAAACCGACATCTGAGTCGGTTTTTTTCATACGAAAACTATAATCATTAACGTGCGCGGAAGACGATACGTCCTTTAGATAAATCATAAGGAGTCAACTGAACAGTGACTTTGTCACCCGTTAAAATACGGATGTAGTTTTTGCGCATTTTGCCAGAAATGTGGGCTATCACCACATGTCCATTTTCAAGCTCTACGCGGAACATTGTGTTTGGCAAGGTCTCAAGGATAGTGCCTTGCATTTCAATGTTGTCTTCTTTCGCCATTAATAAATTATCCCATTAGCCTTCAAATATGAAAATCGGGCGTATCATGCCGCAAAATCGCCTTGCTGTAAAGGCCGTTAACACGAAAGAGGGTGAAGTTGTTCACCATTTTGCCAACCTTCTGCGGTTAAAATTTGATATGGACGATACTGCCGCTTGTAAGACATTTTTCGGTTTTCATCGATTTGATAGCCTAGATAGACGAAGTGTTTTCCTAATGATTTTGCCAATTGGCATTGAATCAAAATCATTAACGATCCTAATGAATGTTTTTCATATTCGGGGTCGAAATAGCTGTATATGGCCGATAGGCTATGGGTCAGGTTGTCGGTAACGGCAACACCAATCAGTTTATCTGCATCATAAAGTTCGATAAAAGTGGGCGGTAGCCAGTCACAAAGTAAAAAGTCATCAAACTGTGATTGGCTTGGGGGAAACATAGGTCCATCGTGATGCCGAGCATTGATATAACGTGCATAAAGAGCGTAATGTTCAAGTGTTGTTTTTGTCACCACTTTCCAATGCAAAAGTTGGTTATTTCGTAATGTTCGCTTCTGCCTTTTAGACAACTTAAAGCTGTGAACGGGTACTCTTATCGATTGGCAAGCCTGACATTGTGGACAACGTGGTTTGTAAATGGCATTACCATTGCGCCTAAATCCCATGGATAACAATTGTTCGAATAGTTGGGCATCCAATTGTTCTTCTTGAATCACCAGGAGCTGTTCTTGGTTACCTTCAATGTAGCTGCAATCGAATGGCTTACTGATACCAACAGATATGGATTTAGAGTTCAAATTTTACCTCTTGCTTTAGCCACATTTCGGGGGCAACAAGGTTAGTGCGCTTTTGCCTTAAAATCGACAAAAATGATGTTCGAGTAATGGCTTTAGCCCCTAAGTTGACTAAATGCGGATTGATAAGCTGCGCATCAATTAAAGCAAAGTCATGTTTTGCTAGATGCTGGTTTAATAGGGTAAATGCAGCTTTGGATGCATTTGTTTGTCGATGAAACATGGATTCCCCGCAAAATATATTGCCTACCGGAATGCCGTATAAACCGCCGACTAATCTGTCCTCATCCCACACTTCAAATGAATGTGCAAAACCTTGTAAATGCAGTTCGTAATATGCCATTTGGATTTGTGGTGTGATCCAGGTGCCTTGCTGATAGGATCTAGGTTGAGCGCAACCTGCCATGACATCTAAAAAGGCATGGTTAATGGTGTATTTCCAAGTTGCATGCTTGAGTGTTTTTCTTAAACTTCTGCTGCCAAAGTTTAATTTGGGTACAAAAACAGCCCTGGGACTTGGTGACCACCAAAGTATTGGGTCTTCTGCGTTGAACCATGGAAAAATACCGTGATAATAAGCCTCTAGCAGTCTTGCTGGAGATAAATCACCGCCAACAGCAAGTAAGCCGTTGGGTTCCGCTAACGCCTCTTCAGGAGCGGGAAAGTTGATTAAATCATTTAAATAAGACAGTGAATTCACAATTGATTATAGTTAGCATATAAACCTTATTATTAAGTTAGCGGAAAAAGTCTATGTTGAACATCTTAGGTCGTAAATTTACTGCTTTTTTATTGATAATATTATGCTTGGGCAGTGTAAACCTGCCTGCACGGGCTGCCTATGATAGGAACCAAGCGGTCCCAGTTGAAAAGGTCTTATATGGCCATGTTGAGTCGGTCAAAAACATCACCGAAAAGCAATTGGTTGAAGACAAAAACCAAGGCTGGCGGACATTTGGTGGCGCATTGGTTGGTGGCGTCATCGGCCATCAATTTGGCGGCGGGTCGGGACAAGATGTTGCCACTGTACTTGGGGCGCTGTTAGGTGGTGGCATTGCGAATCAATATGGTAATCAACAATATTATCTTGAGTACAAATTAGTTGAAATGATGATCAAACAAGAAGATGGTACACAGGTTATGATCATTCAAGATGTTGATCCTGGCATGACGTTTAATGCCGGTGATGAAGTCAGAGTGGTTTATTTACAAGGTTATGTCCGAGTGGATTTAGCGATGTAACCTGAACTCGAGTCTAGAGATTGACTGACCATCATCAGCGATTATTTTTAATGGCAACTAGTCACATTAAGCGTTAATAACTGGTCTATTACAGGTCAATTCAACGCCGTTAGCGTTGAGAGTCGCTGCTGATGATAGAGTAACTAGAACCTAGGTTATGTTCGTTTCGTCGCAACAAAAAAAGGCGCATTAAGCGCCTTTTTTGTTAGGGTTTACACCAATTTAAAAACCACGTGGCAGGGTATTTTTACCTTTCGTGTTTTCAAGTTTTGCTCGCCATAATTCTTTTGGACTTAAGCCTGAACCTTTACTTGATTGAGTTGACTTTGCCGAAGCAGAAGGCGTTTTTTTAGCGGCAGCTGGTTTTGCTTTTGTCACAGATGCTTTTTTAGCAGCGGGCTTTGTTGCCGGCTTCGCTTTGCTTTGTGCGCCGTTATCCAGTTCTGCTAACATGGATTCTAGCTCGCTAAAACGAACTGATTTTCCGCCATCAATTTTGTACCAACTTCCAGATTGTTCGATGTTAACTGCAGTACCTGTCTGTTTTTCTAATGCAGCCTGCAATGAACTGATCACGTCTTCCTTCGATAATGTTGTCATAAATTAACCTATTTTTATATAATTGACTTTTTTGGTTTCAGGTAATTTTATAGGTTAAATGACATAAAAGTCCAATTTAGGACACTTTTAGTGCTACAACTTTACACCTATCTTAACAAATAGATGATCTTGAGAGTCGAATAAGTTAGCTGTAAGAAGGACTTTTTTTAACAATGAAAACACCCCAAAACAACACCTCGAAGAATATGCCTAAGCCGATAAAAATGACCATACCCGATGATAATCCCATCGCATAACAAGTGATCGCGGCAAAAACACTGAGTATTAGTATCCATAGTCGTGCTGATTGTGTCGTATTGCGTTCCACACATTGATGAAGAGGAGGAATTTATCTTAGGCTTTAGTATTATCGTACTCAAATGAATCATTTTTCATGCACTTTTTGAGGGTGTCACTTGATTAGCGGATATTGTAAAATGGTTTAATTAACCCTGCATCAATAATGGATTACCAGTATGACTAATAACGAAATAGATCGTCATTCTTTGTCAATGTACTTAAATGAGTTTTTAAATGTCGCAAAATTTAAAGATTATGCACCAAATGGATTACAAGTGCAGGGCAAAGACACGATTCGCACAATCGTTACAGGGGTAACCGCTTGCCAGCCGTTAATCGAACAAGCTATTGCATTAAATGCTGATGCCATTTTGGTTCACCATGGTTTTTTTTGGAAAAATGAGCCTGAAGTGTTAACCGGAATGAAGTACAAGCGCATTAAAGCCCTTATAGATCATGATATCAGTTTATTTGGTTATCACTTACCTCTAGATGCCCATCATGGCGTGGGTAATAATGCGCAACTTGCGCAACAGTTAGGTATTTTAAACCCTGCGGTATATGAAGATGTTCCGCAAGATTTGTTGTGGCATGGTCATCTAATGCAACCAGTATCGGCTACAGAGTTTAACGCTCACCTTAGTCACGTTTTACATCGGGATGCTTTACATATTGGTGATTGTACTAAACCGATTCAAACGGTTGCTTGGTGTACCGGAGGGGCGCAAGATTATATTGACCATGCAGTGGCTATGGGGGTTGATGCCTTTATTAGTGGTGAGGTGTCAGAGCGAACTTATCACAGTGCAATGGAGCAAAATATTCATTATTTTGCTGCAGGACATCATGCGACAGAGCGTTATGGAATACAGGCTTTAGGTGAGCATTTAGCAGAAAAGTTTGGCTTAAATCATCATTTTGTTGATGTGGTTAATCCGGTTTAGCGTTTAGCTAGCGGATATGCTGGCTAATGCCGCTTAGCCAGCAAATTTGATTTAATGTCTTACTTTCTAATTTGCCATTGGCCATTATTATCTTGATAAACATGGCCTTTATCGGTAGCCGCAATAGCTTTTTCTGCCGCTAATTTGGCAATACTTGCGGTACTTAAGCCGTTTTTAGTCGCGATACGTTGATAGTGTTGTAAACGTTTTGCATTGATATCTTTGACGAGGGCTTCAATTTCAGTTGAAGGTTTTACCACGCCTAAATACCCATCGGTTTGTTCTCCGACTAAAGCACTGGATTTAGCGTCTTGCAGTGTTATAGCCCAAGCATTAACACAAAAAAATAGACTGATTAATAGCGTCGAAAAGGCGAGTTTCATAAGTACTCCTATTAAAATAGTTGTTCATTTTCTAATAAGTTATCGAGTTCTTTATCGACTTTTATTCTGATCTCATGCTCAATTTTCACGTTCAAATTGATCACGATTGGTTTATCCGGGGGCTCTATTTTTACCGTAGGCGTACAACCAGCTATTAAGCTGGTGAGTAACAAGGTTGAGGTCAGTGCTGCGGCAAGTTTCAAAGTATCTTCCTTATTTAACAGACTTTTCTATATTCGATTGTAGCTGATTACCAATTTGAGTGCTGCGGTATAATTGAATCAAATTTTCTTCATGGGCGTAATTGAGGTGTATCGGTCTTTCAATATCTCGGCTTTTACCTTTGACTGCAATATTAAATTTGGCGTCACCATTATTTTGCATATCGAGAGTGCCTGCAAGTTGTTGATAATTTAAATGCTCTAACGCATCAAAGACTAAACCTAAATATGGTTGAGTTTGTTTTAATTGCTCAATTGCCTCGCTGTTAGCAACTTCTATAAGCCCACCAGGGGCACGAGCAGCCAGATGTCCTCCTGTGATAGAGAGCTTACCGTCAATAAATTCAGCAGGTAAAACGCCATCAAAGGTGCCATTAGCATACACACCCACTTGCGGCTGTTGTGCGAGCAATTGTTCTAGACTTAAGCCCTGTAATAACAAGTATCCATGGGATCTGTCTTGCAATTTAAAGACAAATTCAGGAATGAAAAATTGACCACCCAGTGCATCGCCGGATAATGTCATACTGATATCGGTATGACTTAAACCGGTGAGTTTTTGCAACCAATTATTTACTGGCTTATTTGGATCAATTGCCAGCGCCACATTGGCTTGAATATTAACGTCTTTGAAGATTAATCCTGAACGGCCATTGGCGATGTTGATATGTGTTTCAGGGCAACTAAGTTGACTGAATGAAACCGTTTCAGTCATTGCTTGCTGCCAATTGAATTTACACTCAGTGTTAATCTTAGTATCGGCAATATATTGATCAATATAATCAATATTCAGCTTATCGATATCTGGTTGGATTAACATTTCAAAATAATTGCTGCCATCTCGCTGGCTCATTGAAAAGCTACTAGTTAGCTTCATCAGCCCCGCAATGTTTAAACCTGATGGCAGCTTTTGGTTTTTCGTGATTGTGGGAAGCGCGTCAGTGATATTGGTTTCTAGCTGCCATTGTCCTGCTAACGAAAATAATTGAGGCTGAAAGAGATGTTGGCTGCTGGCATGGATAGTATCAAATTGCCATTTATCATCACTTTGAATCAAGCCTTTGTGGATATTAAATTGCTGGTTAATCGCCAATTGATTTAAATTAAGCAATGTTTGTTTACGTTGCTTTAACGGTGTTTTAGTGACTTTGAGTTGTTCAATCTGAGTGTCGAGTGAATGGTTACTGCTGTGCGCGAGTAGTTGTTCCGTGAGTGGTAAATTGGTGTCCAATGAAAGTGAATATGCCGTTAAGGCTTGCCATGAAAACTGAGCTTTGTCAGCATTAATTTGTTGCTTGGCTACAGGCGTTGAAAACAGCGAAGTGACCTTGGTAAAAGTGGCCTGCACAGGAGAGATGTTTAGCTGCACCTTATTAGTGTTAGCCATAATTTTGCTGATTTGGTTTAACCGAAAATCGGCAAGATCACTGGTCATTTTTTGCGTGTTAGATCCAGCAGCATTTTTGGTCGTTTTAGCCACTTGAAGTTGATTGAGGATGATTTTACTTGAAGGCAGTAATGTGATGACCTGTTCAAAGCCATTATTAACCCATTCACGCTGATAATCACCAGCGATTGCTATCACTCCATGGTCTAAGGTTAATTCATCAACAGGTAAGCTAAGAGACAAAGGCTCGGCTTGCAGGGGAGAGAGAAAGCTTACAATATCTGTCGGTTGTTCCAGTGCTAATTCACTACTGAGCGCAAAGTACACTTCACCTAGGCTATTCACCGTTAATTTAGCCAAACTAAATTGATTTTTGAATTTTGTGCCGGATACATTGGCGCTCATCTTTGGCGTGCTAAAGGTCACTGGCAAAGTATGCGATGAGTCTGGCTCTGATGTGCGGGACTGAGCCGCGCGAATTAATGGTAACCACAGCGTGCTTTGTTCAGGTAATGAGGCTGATAACGTCACTTGGGCGGGGTTATCGTCTATGTTAGGCAGCAATAAACCCTTAATAAATTCAGTGAACTGATTAGCTTCCGCTGTTGTTAAAAATCGATTAAAAAATTGATTTAATTGAATGTGTTCAAAAGTAAATTGTTGCGTAAAAGGTGCTATATCGACTTTGGCACCATAGGCCATTTGTAATGTTTCACCAATTGTAACGGGTATTAATTGCTCTTTAACTGTGAGTTTTATCGTAAATTCATCCTGCAGCTCAAATTTCAACGAGGGATACAATGCTGAATGAACTTTGAGTGATGTAAAATGGTTTGAAGATGTCATCTCACCTTGAGCTAAATCAAAGTGAGTTGTGGTATGCCATTCACCTTTAATGTTTATTTTTTGTTGATTTAATGGCGATAGCGCTTGTGCAAGATATTGTTCTAGCTCAACTATTATGCTTTTAATCGCACGTTCTTTATCTTGTAGTGATAACTTGTGTAACGCAGCTGTGAGGTATGATGAAAATGCATTTAATCCAAGTTGGCTTTGCTCCAAATCTAGCGTCGATGTCAATGTAACCGAGTTGGGTTTAAGCTGAGCTTGAAGATTGAATAACTCATTATTATCAAATCGCCACCGCGTATTAAGATCACCTTGATTGTTCAGGGTTAACTTATCCATTTTTAAACTATGGCGAAAACTCACCGCCGCAGACTTGGCGGAATCATTTCCTGCGATAACATCAGTTTCGGGTATTGAGGGCAGGTTAATCAGAACTTCGCCTAAATCAATATTAGGTATTTGATTAAAGACCAGTTGCCACACAGCACTGGATTCGGTTTTTTGCTGACGTTGGCGATTGAAGAAACTTGCACCTAAATCAATATACACACTTTGGCTGGTGAGCTTAATGATATCACTGGGGGCGAGTTGTTGTTTTTGCACGATTGCCAAGGTATCCGTTAGGCGTAACTCAAAGCCTTGAATCGCGATATAACTGTCTTCGATTTGCAGAATAAGCCTTGGGATCTGCAGTTGATTGATAGACACAAATTGTGAGTCTAGGTTAAGTACCTGAATGTCATAAGGCGCGAGAAGTTTATTCAGCACTTTGACACTGATGGGATGAATATTCTGGCTGACATACCAACCCGCACCGATAAACATCAGCAGGAAAAATAGCAATAATCGCTTAACGGTGAATATGCCTTTAATCATTAAGACTTCATGGTCAATTAAAAAGCCAGAGTATCAAACTCTGGCTTTAAAAGTAATGCTAAAAACTATTTGGTTTAAAACAGATTAGCAGGATCGATAAAGACTAAACCCAACGGATGTGCGTTGTTAATGTATGACTTTGACCCGGAGCTAAAATCACTTTATCTTCAAGTACGTTTGCCGCTTCTAAACACACCATTGTTAAATAATCATCGGCTTTGAAACGTGAAAGCCGAGTCGATTTTTCTATCCAAGGATTCCATAATACAGCAGAACGGCTATTTTCACGGCTAACTTCAATTGTGCCTTGAGGCGTATGCAATTGCTGTACTAATGATAAATCGGTATACACACGATCAGTTTCTTTATCAAAAATGACATAATCATCTGGTTGTTTATATGGGCCTTCGCCAAATTCAATGTATTTAGATTGACTAAAGCCAGATGCTTTAAGTTGATGAATGTCGTCTACTGGAAAATAAGTATGTAATGCTTGCGTAAGGCTAACCTCATAATCAGCATTGTTTTGGTTCACTATGCTTACTGATAAGGTTTCACCTAAAGTGAATAGTACTTTGACTTCTGTATCATGGGGCCAATATTGCTTATCTTGTTCTGTGATTTTTAAACTGAACGTCAAATCCACTAGTTGATCGCGCATTTTCACTGAATCTAGGTTCCAGATGCGTGTGCGTGCAAAACCGTGTTGCGGAAAACCTTCAACCCCGCTCATACCAAACCATGGCCAACAAACCGGAATGCCCCCGCGGATCCCATTACCTATTTGGTAATCGTCTGCTTCTGAAACCCATAATAACGGGGCTTTTCCTGTGGGGGTAAACTGATCAATTTGTGCGCCTTGCATAAAAATACGTGCTTGACATAAATCAGTGTTCACCTCGACATAATCAAGGCCATTAGGATGCTTCTTAGTGGTCACTGAACCCATAATATATTTCCTTGTGTTCAACTACGTTGTGCTTTTAAGATTGATGCTTAACTTAACTGTTTTTGGTCAAAAAAGTAAGCCAACAAACTGTGGAAATTATCGCTTGATAAAATGCAGTAAACGATTATTGGCAGGCATAGAAACATCTTCGACGAGTTCAAATTGTTGAGCTTTGGCTAATTCCACTATCCATTCAATATCCCGAATACCACTGTGTGGGTCGCGATCTTTCAGCCAAAGATCAAAATTAGCATTACTGTCACTGGTATATTGTTTTTGATAATTAAATGGTCCATAAATCAACAGATTTGCGTTTGTGCTCGTTATTAGGCCTACACCTGCAAAAAATGCTTCAACAAGTTGTTTACTGATTATATGTAACGTATTCGACGTAAAAACAGCATCATAGTGTTGTTCCGTCCATGTATTCCCAATATCTAGTACAACAGCAGCCGGTAAATTAGGCAGTTTAAAATGTTTGATACGGCAATTGATATGATGAAGGTTGCAATGTTGATCACTGGCTTGCCAAGTTAGATGGGGAAGGTGGCTAGCAAAAAATGTTGCATGTTGCCCTGTGCCAGAACCCACTTCAAGTAGATGAAGTGAGTCTGCTAGCTTATGCGTTAAAACGGCTAAAATAGGGCGTTGGTTATTTTCACATGCTTGAGAACACGGCAGCTGCGTTATCTCTATCAAGATAAGTTAACCTTTTCCATTTCAAGTTGCTGTAAAGCAATCACAGCCTGGGTACGGTTTCTGACACCAAGCTTTCTAAAAATGGCCGTTGCATGGGCTTTAATTGTCGCTTCAGAAACCCCAAAATCATATGCTATTTGTTTATTGAGTAAGCCTTCGGCAAACATTTGCAACACTTTGTATTGCTGTGGTGTTAAGTCAGACAAACGGCTGGCCATTTGATCTGTTGCATCATCACTTACTGGCACAATTTGTGTTCCTGCGGGTAACCAAATATCGCCATAAAGTACAGCATTAAGTGCTTCAGCAAGGGTTTCCATTGAGGAAGACTTTGGAATAAAACCACTGCTGCCGTAATGAATGGCACGACTAACAGTATTGATATCCTCATGGGCAGATATGACTACCACAGGGATGTCAGGGTAGTGGCTGCGTAAATGAATTAGGGTTGAATATCCATGTGAGCCTGGCATTTGTAAATCAAGCATTATGAGATCAAATGGGGCTGCGTTTTTATCCATTAATTGTTGCAGTGCTTCGGCACTGTCAGCTTCAAACCATTGAGTGTTATTAAAAGCTGAGCTTAATGCTTGACGTAGGGCATTGCGAAATAAGGGATGATCATCGGCAATGATAATGTTTAAATTTTCTAGCTTCATGGCTGTTATATTTCGTTGTGGCGCGTGAAGATTAAGTCAATGTAACAGAAAAGTAACTGGTAATTCCAACGCTTTATATCCGAATTCACTAAGATTTATAAAAAGTTAGACTTTGGTCTAATAAGCGTTTTGCGTCATACCTTGTTAAAGCGTTTGCTGATATCCCACATTATGTTTTTGTTTTTCAAATTCTCCATCCACCAAGCTTACTTTGTGAAACATCATTGATCCTAAATATTCGATACCCAGTATAGAAGTAGCCTAGTTTGGTTTATTGAACAAAAGAAACATATATTAATTTTCAATTTCAATTTCAATTTCAAAACAAAGCCAGATAATAATTTTAACGCAAGCATAATTCAGATTGATTAAGACTAGATATTTGATTTTAAGTTATTGATGTTAAAAGCATCACATTTCTGCATATGTTTTATCGATAAATATCAACGTCTGATTTAGATTTCATGCGAATGTTTTAATTTATTGATTTTGTTGAGTTAAATTTGTTTCACTGTTGTCAATTTGTAGCGAACGTAATGTGAATGTATGCGCACAATTATTATTCAACGCTAAACTGATTGAGTGTTGTTTTCGGTTACATATAGGAGATTAGCAATGACAGGTAAGTGTCCAGTAATGCATGGTGGCGTGACAACTCAGCCTATGGCGAGTACTGAGTGGTGGCCTAAGTCTTTGAACTTAGACATTCTGCATCAGCATGATAGTAAAACAAATCCAATGGATGCCGATTTTGATTATCAACAAGAAGTGAAAAAGCTTGATGTCGATGCATTGAAAAAAGATCTGCACAATTTAATGACCCAAAGCCAGCCTTGGTGGCCAGCAGATTGGGGCCATTATGGTGGCTTGATGATCCGTATGACATGGCATGCAGCAGGTACTTATCGTGTCGCTGATGGCCGCGGCGGGGCAAGTACGGGTAATCAACGTTTCGCACCATTAAATTCATGGCCAGATAACGGCAACCTAGATAAAGCCAGACGTTTACTGTGGCCAATCAAAAAGAAATACGGCAACAAACTGAGCTGGGCAGACTTAATCGCCTATGCGGGTACTATTGCCTATGAGTCGATGGGGTTGAAAACGTTTGGTTTTGGATTTGGTCGAGAAGATATTTGGCATCCAGAAAAAGACATTTATTGGGGCGCTGAGAAACAATGGCTGGCACCAAGTGATAACCCAAATAGTCGCTATTCAGGCGAACGAGATTTAGCCAATCCATTGGCAGCGGTAATGATGGGGCTTATTTACGTTAACCCTGAAGGGGTTGATGGTAAACCTGATCCATTGAAAACGGCTCAAGATGTGCGAGTCACATTTGCACGTATGGCAATGAATGATGAAGAAACCGTTGCTTTAACTGCTGGCGGCCACACTGTGGGTAAAGCCCATGGTAATGGTAAAGCCAGTTTATTGGGGCCAGAGCCAGAAGGGGCTGAAATTGAAGATCAAGGTTTTGGTTGGCTAAATAAAACGGCCCGCGGTATTGGCCGTGATACCGTAACCAGTGGTATTGAAGGGGCGTGGACCACCCATCCTACTCAGTGGGATAACGGTTATTTCGACATGCTACTAAATTACGATTGGGAGCTGAAAAAAAGTCCAGCAGGAGCCTGGCAATGGGAACCGATTGATATTGCTGATGCGCATAAGCCTGTTGATGTAGAAGATGCATCTATTCGTCATAACCCTATTATGACCGATGCCGATATGGCAATGAAAATGGATCCGGAATATCGTAAAATTTCAGAGCGTTTTGCTAAAGATCAAGACTACTTCTCAGATGTATTTGCCAGAGCATGGTTTAAACTAACTCACCGCGATATGGGGCCAAAAGCATGTTACATCGGTCCAGATGTGCCAAGTGAAACATTGATTTGGCAAGATCCTGTCCCACAAGGGAAGACAGATTACGATTTACAAACGATTAAAGATAAAATCTTGGCGAGTGGGTTAACCGTTACTGAAATGGTCACCACAGCTTGGGACAGCGCGAGAACATTTAGATCATCAGATCGTCGTGGTGGGGCCAATGGCGCGCGGATCTGTTTGGCACCACAAGCACAATGGCTAGGCAATGAGCCTACTCGATTAGCCAAAGTGCTTGATGTACTTAAACCTATTGCTAACCAAAGCGGCGCTAGTGTTGCGGATGTCATTGTGATTGCCGGTAATTTGGGTATTGAGTTAGCGGCTAAAAAAGCTGGCCATAAACTCACTATACCGTTTACCCCAGGTAGAGGTGATGCAACCGCTGAAATGACAGATGCTGCATCATTTGATGTTTTAGAGCCACTGCATGATGGTTATCGTAATTGGTTAAAAGGCGACTATGTTGTCAGTGCAGAAGAGTTACTGTTAGATCGCACCCAATTAATGGGATTGACAGCTCATGAGATGACGGTATTAGTTGGCGGTATGCGCGTTATGGCGACTAACTATGGCGATACTAAGCATGGGGTGTTAACCGAAAATGAAGGCGCATTGAGCAATGACTTTTTTGTTAACTTAACGGACATGAATTATAGCTGGAAACCGGTAGGCAAAAATCTGTATGAAATCTGCGACCGCGCTTCTGGAAAAGTGAAATGGACAGCAACTCGGGTTGATTTGGTGTTTGGTTCTAATTCAATTCTTCGTGGTTATGCAGAGGTGTATGCCCAAGACGATAACCGGGATAAGTTTGTTAAAGATTTTGTCGCTGCTTGGACAAAAGTAATGAATGCAGATAGGTTTGATCTGAACTAACACGTTTAAGCTAAGCTCATGTTTGATTAACGATGTTGTTAATTTGACAGCTAAAACTGACAGAAATGCTGATTGAGTGAGTAATTAAGAGCTTGAAAAAATCCATCCGAGTTGTTTATTCATAACGATTCAGGATGGATTTTTGTTTCTTGGCGAGCCAGTGTTGACCTTTACAAGGTTGTTGTCGCTATTTGTTGGCGACCTCTATAAAGCTGAGGCTTAGCGGCGTAATTATTCTACACAATAGCTGATGATGCAGTAAAAATGCTCAACAGACGCTGTCAGAAGGATTTGGCTAAAAGCGAATTATACTGAGTTGGGTGAATCTTGCTTAGAGAGGGTGTAACAGAATTACTAAGCTGCACTCAACTCGTCACGCTTAATCGTTTTTATCTTGAACACAACGCCTCTAGTAAAGTTCAACAGACTCTAGTGATAATAGCCGCTAATGAATGTCAGCAGTCAATAGTTAACTTACTGAAGTCAATTGGTTATCACTGTTAGCTTAAAGGCCATACCTTAGTTGGATTGCGCTGTTCATCAACGGCAACAAAGGTAAATACACCTCTAATAGCATGCTCACGATGGTCGTTATACATATCTTCAACAAAAATATTCACTTCAACTTTCAGTGAAGTATTACCCACATGGATCACTCGAGCCACTAATTCGGCAAGACTACCTGCGGGGATGGCTTTTTTAAAATCAATCCTGTCTGAGCTGACGGTAACTAATGATTTACGGCAAAAACGTGTGGCCGCAATAAAGGCAGTTTCATCCATCCAGGCTAAGGCGTCACCGCCAAATAGGGTGTTATGGTGATTAGTATTTGATGGGAAAATGGCTTTAATAACACGAGCTTCAGAGTGTTCTATACGGGCAAGCATTTCATCAGAAAGTTGACTTGCTTCTGAGCGAGTATCTGTAACGGTAAGGGGCATATTACTACCTGGTTTGTATCAAAATGGATGGTCAGTAAAATAATTCAAAGCTTCTTTTCATTTACATGAGAAGCTTTGAATAATCGATTAAATTGATTTGAGTTAGTGAGTGCTCAGGTTTTTAGTTGAGAATGCTTGTCCATTTCGTCGACTAACAACATCACGGCTGAATGTTGCGGTATTACGTAATGGTATTAGATAACAAGCCAACTTAAACAACGGCCAACAAATGATGACCGAGTTTTAGTGCACGCTAAAATTAATCTGGTTTTGAAGGGGGGTTATCTTTTGAATTAACCTGACTCTGTTGTTCAGATACTTTGGCATCATCTTCAGACACAATGCTTTTATCCTTGTGTGAGCCTAAATGAGGCATTTTAAATTTAGCGCTGTACTTTAATACGGCTAAATTACTGGCAATAACACCTACCACTAAACCAATGATAATCCAAACTTCAAAACCTGATAAATCCATGATGGTTCTCCAAGATTTTGTTAGTCAACTGCTAAACGTAATTCACATTTGCGAATATCTTCAGGGGTGTCGACTTCGGGAGAATCAAATGCGCTGATCGCCACTTTGATTTTGTGGCCGTACTCTAATGCGCGCAATTGTTCTAACTTCTCTAAATCTTCAAGCTTACCTAAGGGCAACTGAGCAAATGCATTTACAAAACGACGCGTGTAAGCATACACACCTAAATGTTTATATACAGGGTAGTCATTGGTGTCACGGCCAAACGGAATGCGCGCACGTGAGAAGTACAAGGCGTTAAAGTCATTATCGAACACCATTTTAACGTGCATTGGGTCGTCTAATTCTTTTTTATCAACAATTTCAAACCCTAAGGTCGCCATTTCAAACTCACCTGGGTGACGTTCAAATAAGCTAATGATTTGTTCAATTGAAATAGGATCAATTAACGGCTGATCACCTTGAAGGTTAATCACCAAGTCATCATCGGCTAAGCCTAACTGACTAATGGCATCATTAATTCTGTCGGTCCCAGATGCAGCATCAGCACTGGTCATAACCACTTTGCCACCAAAGCCTTCAACAGCGTCTTTAATGCGCACATCATCAGTGGCAACATAAATGTTGTCTAATCCCTTGGCTAAAGACGCGCGTTCGTATACGTGTTGGATCATGGGTTTACCATTAATCGGCGCTAATGGCTTACCAGGAAAACGACTTGAACCATAACGAGCTGGAATTAATAGAGTAACATTCATCAATAAAAACCTATTTTAATGGTAAACAAAAGGGCTCATCTGAGCCCTTATGACAAAAATGACTTAGAAGTATTATATACGACGGAACAGCTTAGTCAGCATTTCATCGGTAACTTTTTCTTCCCAGCCTTTACCGTAAACATTGTCCCATAGTGGTCCCATGCTCTTAGTGACAGCAACCATCTTAGCGATCGTTTCATCTGGTAAGTCTTTACAGATGTTTTTCGGTAATGTGATGTTATGAATTTCCATCATTTTACGGAACTCAGCCACACCTTCAGGATAGAATTCTTCTAACACATCAAATGCTAAACAGTTACCGATACCATGGTGATAACCCAATACATAACCTAAACCATAAGATACCGCATGACAGGCACCTACTTGGCTATAAGCGATACTCATTCCGCCCATATAAGAGGCCATCATTAGCTTGTCATCTTTTTCTGGATGATCGTCTAAGTAAACCTCACGACATAAATCCATCGATTTTTCAGCGAAGGCCTTAGCAAATTCGTTAAGGTAAGTCCCTTGTAAAGACTCAACACAGTGGATAAAGCAGTCCATACCTGTGTAGAACCATTGATCAGTAGGTACACCGGCGATGAGCTCTGAGTCCATAATGATTTGATCAAATACAGTGTAGTCTGAGTTCAAGCCTAACTTACGCACTGGGCCACACAATACTGCGGTGCGTGAAGCTTCTGCGCCAGTTCCTGATACAGTCGGAATACCAATATGGTGGATTGCTGGATTTTTGATTAAATCCCAACCTTGATATTCAGATGAACTACCTGGGTTCGTTAGCATAAGCGATACGGCTTTGGCTAAATCCATTGTAGAACCACCACCTAAACCAACAACACTGACTGGCTGTTTAGTATTAAAGGCTTTTACCTGTGCGGTTAACGCATCAACTTGTACTGTCGTTGGCTCGTCATCTACGTTAACGTAAATCACTAAGTCATGACTTTTGCTAGGAACTCGGCCAGCTAATGGTTTTTCTTGGTGAACGTCGTCTACAAGGAATACCACAAAATCATCAGCTTCTTTGCGTTCTTGAGCTAATACGTCATCAAGTTGTGCGAATGAGCCACGGCCGAAAATCATTTTTGGTACACATTTAAAATTTTTAAAACTCATTACAACACTCTCCAGTTGAGATATTTACTGTAAAAAGTACTGTCACCTCAAAGGAAGTGACAGAATTAAAGGCTAAATTACGCAAAAGCACGTTTGATATTTTCAATACGTTCAGCAATTTGCTCGTCAGTCCAAGACAATTTGATCAGCATCGAAATGGTGCGGCTCATAATGGCATCAGACTTTGGTGTTTTAATTTGAGTATAATCAGGGCGATCAGCGATAAGCATGATAGGTAAAGCAGCAGGGGCTTTTAATTCCTGAATGTGTTTCCAGTTTTTCAAGTAGTGCCAGTTGTTAATATACCAGTAAAAACAACCATCTACTTTGTTAGCAGCCAGTTTTTTGTTGATTTCAATGGTGCGTTCTTCTGTTGGTAAGAAGAAGGTTAAGAAACCGGCAGAGTCACCCTGTGGATCCGGAATTTCACGGAATGTCACTTCAGGAATGCTGGCCATGGCATCTTTGATGGCTTTTTTGTTTTTACGCTGAATTGCGATAATTTTATCTAACTTGCGTAACTGAGCTAAACCCATAGCAGCATTCATTTCAGAAATACGGAAGTTCAAGCCCATAATAGGGTGGCCTTCAGCACCACGATCGTTACCAACATGGTCATGGCCATGATCTGAGAACATGTGGCTATGGTTGTAGATTTCAGTGTTGTTAGTGACTACTGCACCACCTTCACCACAAGTGATGGTTTTTACTGAGTCAAATGAGTAACAACCTACATCACCGATAGTACCTAATGCTTGACCTTTATAACTGCCACCAATGGCTTGGCAAGCATCTTCTAAAATGACTAAGTTATGTTTTTTACAAACGGCTTTAATCTCGTCCATTTTTGCCATAGAGCCACACATATGGACCAAGTTGATGGCTTTAGTACGAGGAGTAATAACGGCTTCAATGCCTTCTGGTGATAAACATAAGGTTTCATCAATTTCAGCAAAAATAGGGACAGCGCCTGCCATGAAGACTGCTTCAACTGAAGCAACAAAGGTAAATGGTGGCACGATAACTTCATCACCAGCGCCAATACCCGCAGCAGCCATAGCGGTTTGAAGAGCGGCTGTGCCACTTGATAAAAGATGAGCATGTTTAACATTCATCTTTTCACAGAGTAACTGCTCCATGTCGCGAGTTTTCCAGCGATCATTGCGCATGTGGTCAAAGTTGTAACGGAAGGTAAAACCGTTTTCCATTACATCAGCGACTTCCTGCTTTTCTTCTGGACCGAATAATTCAAAACCTGGCATGGAAATTATCTCCTAAAATTCTACGCATCTTTGCGTTTACATAAACCCGCTAATTATAACTAGGTTAATGGGGAGACTGCGACAGTTATTGAAAAATAATTCATTTTTCTTTAGTGCTGTAGATTAATTAGTCTAACCCGCGCCTCACAGTAACATATCACCATCTTTATTTAACGATGATTTGGGTGTGATAAGGCATGTATTTAAGCCGAACTGCAAGTTAGCTGATGAGGCCCAAAAGCCTTAACTTGCTTACACTAATAGCGGCGAGTCACAGCAAATAGCTGCTTCAGTGTCGAGGTGAAATTTAAAGTAAGTTATTGCCTCAAATATTGAGTGATGATTGCTGGATAACAGTAATATTTTTAACAGAGGGTATATAAGAGGTGAATCTGAATACAACAACAGACGCTAAAAAAGCGCATGGATTATAAGGGGATAAATATTTAATCTGATTGGTATGACTTGTTTTTAATGAATAATTCTGATTATACTGCTGCCATCTTGTCGGAGTGCCATTAAGGCTGAGACCGTTAATTCGGGATCCGTTGAACCTGATCAGGCTAAAACCTGCGTAGGTAACAAGCATAATAATCTTTAGCGATTATTCATGCGTAAAACTGAAGTGGTTTTACCATACTCACTTCGTTTTACCCGTGTTTCCTCCTTTCGATTATTGACAGTAACTTGAGTCTCACAGTGCTTTTCAACCTGTTATTCATATTGCTGGCTCTCAACACATTTTCCTCCAGACAAGCAACTTTCTCTCATTTAATTCGAGGTTGCTCATGTCAAATCGTCGCCAAACCCGTGCTAGCGCACAAGCTTTTATCGATACCTTAAAACCGTTACAACATCCTAACTCTGAGAAAATTTACCTCTCTGGCAGTCGTGCTGATCTTCGGGTGGGAATGCGTCAAATACTGCAAACCGATACCTTAATTGGTGGCGATGAGCACAATCCAATTATGGAAGCTAATCCTCCGATTAAAGTGTATGACTGTGCTGGCGCCTATTCTGATCCTCAGGCAAACATTAATGTTCGTGAAGGGCTAGCAAAGTTAAGACAAAGCTGGATTGAAGAACGTCATGATACCGAGCAGCTCGATAGTGCAAGCTCGCATTTTACCCAGCAAAGATTAGCCGATGATGGTTTAGACCATTTACGTTTTGATGCATTGGTTCCACCACGCCGTGCCAAAGTCGGTAAGCGGGTAACCCAAATGCATTATGCTCGTCAGGGTATTATTACCCCAGAAATGGAATACATTGCCATTCGTGAAAACATGGCAAGACAAGACATTGCCGACACAGTGTTAACCCAAAAAGCACAAGGCGAGGCGTTTGGCGCAGAAATTGGCGCATTAATCACCCCAGAGTTCGTGCGCAGCGAAGTGGCAAGAGGCCGAGCAATCATCCCGCTTAACATCAATCATCCTGAATCAGAACCTATGATTATCGGGCGTAATTTTTTAGTTAAAGTGAACGCCAATATTGGTAATTCAGCAGTAACATCTTCAATCGAAGAAGAAGTGGAAAAGCTGGTTTGGTCTACTCGTTGGGGCGCTGATACCGTGATGGATTTATCGACTGGGCGCTATATTCATGAAACCCGTGAATGGATCATTCGCAATTCCCCCGTGCCTATTGGCACAGTACCGATTTATCAAGCACTAGAGAAAGTGAATGGCGTGGCTGAAGATCTCACCTGGGAAGTCTTTAGAGATACCTTAATTGAACAAGCCGAGCAGGGCGTTGATTACTTTACCATTCATGCTGGAGTGTTATTACGTTATGTGCCGATGACGGCAAAACGCTTAACTGGCATTGTGTCCCGTGGTGGTTCAATAATGGCAAAGTGGTGTTTAAGTCACCATAAAGAAAGTTTTTTATATGAGCACTTTCGCGAAATTTGCGAGCTGTGTGCTGCGTATGATGTGTCATTGTCTTTGGGCGATGGTATGCGTCCAGGCTCGATTGCTGATGCCAATGATGAGGCACAATTTGCAGAACTTGAAACCTTAGGTGAACTGGTGAAAATTGCCTGGGAATATGATGTACAAACCATCATAGAAGGTCCTGGGCATGTGCCTATGCAGCTTATTAAAGTGAATATGGAAAAACAATTAGCCCATTGTGATGAAGCGCCATTTTATACCTTAGGCCCACAAACCACAGATATCGCACCGGGTTATGACCATTTTACTTCTGGTATTGGCGCCGCCATGATGGCCTGGTATGGCGTAGCGATGCTGTGTTATGTCACCCCCAAAGAGCATTTAGGCTTACCCAATAAAGAAGATGTAAAACAAGGACTCATTGCCTACAAAATCGCCGCCCATGCCGCCGATGTGGCTAAAGGGCATCCGGGAGCGCAGGTAAGAGACAACGCATTATCAAAAGCGCGATTTGAATTCCGTTGGGAAGACCAATACAACCTTGGACTTGATCCTGAAACCGCCAGAGCCTTTCACGATGAGTCATTACCGCAAGAGTCGGCTAAGGTTGCGCATTTTTGCTCTATGTGTGGGCCTAAATTTTGCTCGATGAAAATTACTCAGGATGTACGTGAATATGCCGCGAAGCTTGAAAAACAAGCCGAGCAAAAAGTAGAGGTGATTTCACCTGCTGATTATCAGTCTTACCAAACAAGCGGCAGTAAAGTTGATGAAATTGCTCAGCAGATGGCGCAAAAATCAGTTGAGTTTAAAGCAACAGGCTCATCGCTTTATCATCCTAAAACGCTGGTTGAGGTTGTGGAATAATGTCTGCCACGGATATGTTGTTGCCGTTATCTGCGGCTGAAACGCCCAGTCGCCAGCAAAAATCAGTGAATAAAATCGTCTGGTCGATAGCGGGATCTGATAGTGGCGGCGGTGCTGGTATTCAGGCTGATTTAGCCACTATTCAAGATTTAAATTGCCATGCATGTACGGTGATCACTACGCTGACGGCGCAAAATTCGGTCAATGTTAATTTGGTCGAGGCGGTATCTGAGGCAATGTTATTTGCGCAACTGGATAGCCTGTTGTCAGATATGCCACCAGATGCAATCAAAATTGGTTTAATTGCTAATCAGCAGCAAGTAAACCAATTGGCACAATGGTTATCAGCTTCTATTGTGAAGGCTAATCGATACGTGCCGATTATTTTAGATCCTGTGATGGTGGCCAGTAGTGGCAATTTGTTAAATCAGCATGTAGTTGATTTTTCACCATTACGTGGTGTCGTCAGTGTGATCACTCCAAATCAGTCAGAGCTGATTGCTCTGGCGCGCGCTTTTAAAAGTGATGCACGCAATCAAGCTTCCAGCCAAGCAGGCAATCATGCTGAAGTGAACCATCAAGCTGACCCACAGATAAACGTCAAAGATGTGTTTACCTCGATAACGCCAAACACTACCTCATCCAATGAGGCGTTAACTTTGGCAAAAATGGTGCTTATGGCGCAGCAAGTCAGTCGTTATTTGGGTTGTCATGTTGTTGCAAAGGGCGGCGATGCAGCATGGCAAGCTGATAGGGCGATGGATGTGTATGTTTGTCAGCACGTTGAGGGGGGCAGCGCTGAACATAACGACAGTGTTTTTGTGCTCAGCAGTCAGCGAGTCGACACGGCTAACAATCATGGCAGTGGCTGCACCTTATCTAGCGCTATGGCTTGTTTTTTAGCACAAGACTTTGTGTTACATGATGCGGTAGTGCTAGCAAAAGCCTATGTTACAAGCGGGCTAATACAAAGCATTAAAGTCGCTAGCGGTCCAGGCTATTTAGCCAGAACGGGTTGGCCAACATCGCTTGAATTAATGCCGCATATTGTACCGTTAATAGTAAGGGATAGCGCGAATAGGTTACTTAATGATGCCAGTATTGAGCAGCAAATTAGCCAGTCAATACGGCAAAAAAAGCAATATCAATTTAGCAAACTGTCCACGCCTCTTGAGGTTTATCCTGTGGTGGCAAACATTTCAATGTTGGAGATGTTGTTAGGCGCTGGTTGTAAAACCCTACAGTTGCGGCTTAAGCCAGAGATCAGTTGTTGCGATAAAGGCATCGCCTTTGAAGATGAGCAGCAAAAAGCTCAATGGATTGAGCAGCAAGTGTTTAACGCAATTCAATTAAGCCGAAAATTTAATGCACAGTTATTTATAAATGATCATTGGCAGTTAGCCCTAAAATACGGCGCATTTGGTGTTCATTTAGGCCAAGAAGATGCCTTGTCAGCTGATTTAGCCGCTTTAGCGGAAAATAACATCGCACTGGGGTTATCCAGCCACAGCTATTTTGAAATATTACTCGCCACTCAAGTTAATCCATCTTATATCGCACTGGGTCATATTTTTGCCACCACCACAAAAAACATGCCCTCTACACCTCAAGGGTTAACTAAATTAGCTAAATATACTTCGTTATTGAAACATCATTTTCCAACGGTAGCCATTGGCGGTATTGATAGCCAAAACCTCAAGGATATTGCCGTCACTGGCGTGGATGATGTGGCTGTGGTCAGGGCGATAACTCAGGCGCGCGAACCTGTTGAGGCATATAAGTCATTAAATAAGCAATGGCAAACGCTCAAAAGCTTATCCGTTATCGCTGATTCAAAGGGATTAAATAACAGCACTATTAGTACTGAACCCTATCAGGAGGCATTGTGAAAATGAGTTTGAACGATCATCAATACATACTCTATTCCAAACAAATGTTATTGGCTGATGTTTCTGAGCAAGGGCAACTAACCTTGATGAAAGCTGAAGTGACAGTGGTAGGCGTGGGCGGGCTTGGACAGCTGGTGGCACAATATCTGGCTGCATCTGGCGTGGGCCATGTACATCTGATTGATGACGATAAGGTTGCGTTATCCAATTTGCCAAGACAGTTATTGTTTAGCGCAAATGATATCGAGGTTAATAAAGCGCAAGTTGCCGCCAACAAGCTACAACAGCGTAATCCCGACAGCCAGGTGTCAGCCCACCCAACACGGTTAACCTCGGACAATTATCTGACGCTATTCAATACGATATCGCCACAAGTGATATTTGATTGCAGTGATAATTTTGCAACGCGCCAGTTAATTAATCGCATTGCGGTTGAGCGACACCTGCCGTTGTTCAGCGCAGCTATTTCAGGCGATCAGGGCCAATGGTTTGCCTACTTACCTGAGTCTGTTTTGACAAAAAATCCGGCATTAAACACAAAGCCACATGGATGTTACCACTGTGTATTTCCAGCTGACAGTTTGCTCAGTCAAAACTGCAGCCAAATGGGGGTGTTAGGACCTGCGGTAGGGATCATGGCATCAATGCAGGCATTAGCTGGCATGAACCACATTATTGGCAGACAAGTTGAATTTGGTGTACTGCATCGATTTGATGCTAAGCGGTTGTCATGGTCAAAAGCGACGATGGCCATTGATAAACACTGTTGCGTTTGTCGCTAATTTATTCACTAGCAGATAGCAGATAGCAGATAGCAAAGCATAAGGGATTTAAGTGATAGAAATATACATTAATGGTGAGCGGCACAAGCTTACAGCCAATATCACTTTGGTAGAGATACTCGCGCTAAAGCAAGTCGCAGAACAAAGTGTTGCTGTGGTGGTTAATCAAATCATTATACCGCGCAGCGAATGGCCACATTACCAGTGTCAGATTGGTGATCAGGTAGAATTTTTTTCTGCAGTAGCAGGAGGGTAATGATGTTAACGATAGCCGATCACCAATTTGAATCTCGTTTATTTACGGGAACAGGTAAATTTGCCAATTCGACAACCATGCTTGCGGCAATTGAAGCGTCAGGTTCACAATTGGTGACTTTAGCCATGAAGCGCATCGATTTTAAGATGGGCTTAGATGATTTACTCAGTCCATTGCAATCGCGTGGCGTTAAACTGTTACCTAATACCGCTGGGGCAAGAAATGCCAAAGAAGCCATATTTGCCGCTGAGTTGGCTTATGAAATGCTTGGCACAAAATGGCTAAAACTAGAAATTCATCCCGATCCCAAATATCTACTGCCCGATCCTATTGAGACCCTCAATGCAGCCAAAGTGCTGTGTGAAAAGGGTTTTATTGTATTGCCTTATATTCATGCTGACCCAGTGCTATGCAGAAGATTAGAAGAGGTAGGGTGCGCTGCGGTGATGCCTCTTGGCAGTCCAATTGGCAGTAATCAGGGGCTTGCCACTGAAGCGTTTTTAAAAATTATCATCGAGCAGTCATCCGTTCCCGTGATTGTTGACGCAGGTATTGGCGCGCCTTCACAAGCGTGTCGAGCGATGGAAATGGGCGCTGACGCAGTGCTGGTCAATACTGCCATAGCCAGCAGTGCCAATCCTATTTTAATGGCTCACTGTTTTCAGCAAGCAGTAGAAAGTGGTCGTAAAGCTTACAAGGCAGGCTTAGGCGTGGTAAGCCAAAATGCGAATAATACAAGCCCTCTAACTGGTTTTTTAGCCACTAGCAAGGTGTCGTAATGAGTTTTTCAGCGCGTTTTAGTCAGTTGAATATTGATGATTTATCAATGAAGCTATACGCCTCAACAGCAGCTGATGTTGAGCGGGCACTACAGCATCCCAGTGGCAATTTAAATAGTTTGCTGGCATTGTTATCACCCGCAGCGCAGCCGTATATAGAACAAATGGCTCAGGCGGCTGCACAATTAACTCGCCAGCGTTTTGGTGCTAATTTAGGATTGTATCTACCGCTTTATCTATCCAATTTATGCGCTAATGAATGTGATTATTGTGGTTTTAGCATGAGTAATAAAATCAAGCGCAAAACCCTTAATGATGCAGAAATACTGGCAGAAGTCGAAATCATAAAATCGCGAGGATTTGATTCGATTTTATTGGTTTCTGGTGAACATGAGACAAAAGTGGGGATAGAGTATTTTGCCCATGTGCTACCACTCATTAAGCAGCATTTTAGTTATGTCGCGATGGAGGTACAGCCGTTAAAAGCGGACGAGTATCAACGTCTGGTTGCATTGGGATTAGATGCCGTGATGGTCTATCAAGAAACCTATCGCGCACAAACTTATGCAAAGCATCACACTCGCGGAAAAAAACAAGATTTTACCCACCGTTTAGATACTCCTGACCGAGTGGCTAAGGCTGGCGTTGATAAAATCGGTTTAGGCGTGCTGCTTGGGTTAGATGATTGGCGATTAGATGCACTGCTAATGGGTTATCATCTGGATTATCTTGAGCGGCACTATTGGCGAACGCGTTATAGTATTTCACTGCCAAGGCTTCGGCCATGTACAGGTGGTATTGAGCCTAAAGTGCTGTTAACCGATACCGGTTTAGTGCAAATGATTTGTGCTTTTAGATTGTTCAATCAACAACTTGATATCAGCCTTTCAACCCGTGAAACGCCAGAGTTAAGGGATAATTTACTGCCACTTGGGGTTACACAATTAAGCGCGGGCAGCTCCACTCAGCCAGGAGGCTACCAGCAACCTGACAGTCAGTTAGATCAATTTGAAATAAGCGATGAACGTTCAGTAGATGACGTTATAGTCGCCATGAAAACCCGCGGCTTTAATCCAGTATTTAAAGATTGGGAAAAAGCGTGGGGAGTAAATAACGTCAATGGTTAAATACTGTACATTTAAGCCTGCATGAGCGATACTGTTCAGCAGGCTCACCTGTTTATTTAAGGACGTTTTATGCAAATTCAATCCGCGTATTCATCGGGTGTTCAAGGTTTACAAAGTGCGCAACAAGGTCTTGCTCAAGCCACTACGGCAGTTGCTGCGCCAGATCCAAAACCAACAGCACCTCCAGCTCAACAAGACACGGTCACATTAAGTAGTCGTGCTGTTGATCAGTCTGATAAAACGAGTGCATTGGTGTCTGCTGTTGAGTCCCAACAGCAGGGCGAAGCCTCAGTTAAAGTGATAGAAGCTGCCACTGAAACAGTGGGTAGCATTATCAATATTGAGGCATAATAACTAAGCTAGGTGTTGACTGACCAATCAAGTCTGCAGCCAAACTTAGCTTATTAGTGATGAAAAATGGATATTCGTCAATCAAGCTTAACCATGAATTCTTTACAACCTGCTGCGACTCAATCAAAGCAGGTTTTGTCGTTATCCGCGAATACCCATTCAGTCAATTCAAGCTCTGCTAAACCTGCGTCGATTAATGCCGCTGCGATAAATCATCAGCAATCTGTTAATCCTGGTTTAAGTGCAACCACTGCAGCGATCACTAAATCAGCTGTACTTTCTAGCCCAAATGTAAACTTAACCTCTACAACGGTTGCTGCTATTTCTAAGGTTACGCCAGCGGCAACGACGTCGGTGTCAACATCCTCATCGTCAAATATCTCGCAAAGCAATAGTTTTAACTTACGCACTGGAGCAAGCCAAATTGGTGGTTTTAATCCTGGACAAATAGCTAATCTATCTGGCGCTAGAGCGGGCACATCGCCATCATTAACCACTTTAACCGAAGCAAGTTTTACCCCAACAAGCACCAATAACGCTATTAATTCAGAACCGAATTCATTATCTGATACCACAGCCGTCGCCAATCCTTTTCAATCAGGGTCACCCTCATTGGATGATGCAAATGATGCAGCCGTAGAAGAGAGGGTTAATCCATTTGAGGATACAAGCTTGGCAGATGATGCGACTCAGCAAGATGAATTATCGCCAGCTATTCAAGAGGTTACTAAAGAAGCTGAACCAGAAAAACAACAAGTAGTTCAACCTCAATTTAGCCAAATAAATCAACAGTCCGATGCAGAAAAAGCCGCTGAACAAGCTGAAAAGCAAGTAAAGGCGCAGCAACAAAAAGCCATTCAAGCTGAACAACAAATTATTAATGAGCTGTCCAAGCGTGACACTGAAGTTAAAACCCACGAACAAGCCCATAAAGCCATCGGCGGGATGTTTGCTCAAAGCCCATCTTTTTCTTATGAGAAAGGGCCAGATGGTAAGCGTTATGCGGTTGATGGAGAAGTACAAATTGATGTGGGTGTGATAAAAGGCGATCCACAAGCAACCTTTAATAAAATGCAAAAAGTTTACGCCGCAGCAATGGCGCCGAATCAGCCATCAAGTGCTGATATTCGTGTTGCGGCAGAGGCTGTGCAAAAAATGAATCAAGCCAAGGCTGAAATGGCCGAACAAAGACAGGAAAAAATTGTTCCCGCTGAAGACATTCAGTATATCAATGAATTGGCTAATATTTATAAACAGGCAAACGTTGAACAAAATGGATTTCAGGAGTCACAATTAACCCCGTTCACATTACCTGATGATAATGCTTCGAAACCAAAAGTGACGCTTGCTGCCAAAAATGAGGGCGCTGAACTGTCTAATCCAGCAAGTCGATTTATCGAAAAAATGAATGAATCGGTCGATACCCAATCACCGCAGATGCCATCGGCAACCTTAGCTTACTTCAAAAATCAACAGCCTGAGCCCACCAACAACTTATCCACTTTAGCCTTTTCGGTTTAAACCGCCACAGCTTCAATATCATGTTGAAGTAAAATCAAACTTTCCAATAGCTTACAGGCTGGGCCCTGTCTGTCACGATTAGGAATAATGATGTTTAAGGTGATCCTGCGTTGGTAACTGCCATGCAATTTGAGTTTGTGTAACTTTCCTTGCTTTAAATCGTCTTCAACTAGAAAATTGGGGATCCAACAAAAACCAATGTTTCTGCTTAAAATGACCTTGGCTTCATGAAAATTCGACACGGTAATCCGCTGCTCAGCTTTTAACCAGCCAATATCATTCATTGAGTTAGACCCCGTGTCTTTGATGACTATCTGTAAATACTGAGCAAGTTGTTTTTCATCTTCAATCACCCCAAATTGCGCTAAGGGGTGATCAGGATGGCAAACTAAATCAAAATCACATTCGCCTAAAGGCTGGGCTAAATGTCCGCGTGGTGGTGTGGCACAAATAGCAATATTAACCATCTGTTGATTAATTAAATCATGGGTGCCTGAAATAACTGAATCAAGCACTGTCACTCGTGTACCACGGCTTAGCGGAATAAAAGCTTCCAGTGCATCGACTAACTTTTCAGTTGGGTAAATAATTTCTTTGGCAATGGTTAAGCTTGGCTCCCAACCTTGGCCTAAGTTTGTTGCTAACTGCTCTAGCTCATCTACCGATTGAGTGAGGTGGCGTGAGCGACGCAGCAATACTTCACCTTGCTCTGTTAGATAGGCTTTGCGACCTTTTACTTCTAATAACTGAATACCTAATTGATGCTGCAATTTGGCAACAGCATGATTAAGTGATGATTGGCTTTTATTGAGTTGTTCAGCCGCCTGAGCATAACCACCATGATCAACCACAGCTTGTAAAATACGCCATTGTTCTAAGGTTGATTTTGCACGATTCATATAAAAGCCTTTAACTTGGTTGTTCGGGTAGTCGAAAAGATGTAACCAGCATTCAGATAGTAGCATTTTGTAGCACAAAGCAAAGCGGATAGGGCGCTTTTAAATCTGTTGACAGTATGGCATCACTTTTTATCGACTTGAGACTGAATGCTGGTGCCTGGGGCGAATCCTTCAAACCATGGTATTTATTTACCGACATGCGCAAGAATGTCCATATGAGCTCGGCCGCCCGTTCATGGGGCGGACGACTCGCAAACACTCATGGAGCATATGGCTAAGCTGATGGTTTAAGCAAATAAGCTGATATTGAGTGTTTCAATCCTCAGATTTGAATGTAATAGCTAGGTATTTATAAAGTGTACTCTGACCCGATGACCCTTTTTTCTATCAAATTTAACCTTTTTGATACTCCGTTCGCAGCCATCTCAATGAGTGTTCTCATTTATGATGCTTTCCCGGGACGGCATAGGAGTAGTATGGAAATTATGGTGCATAGTTATTGATTAACTATCGGGGGCAACTTTTTTAACCGCCAATAGCTCAGCCATGGTGAGCGTTTCACAATACAAAACGCCCGATGAGGTTCATCAGGCGTTTTAGGAGGGAATAAGTGTCAACTTATTTCAGGATTAAACATTGATAAACCCTGAACGGTATGCACGACATTGAGTGTTCTATACTGCCAGCTTCGTTAAACTAGCACTTTCAGCTCAAATCTTCTGAGGAAAGTGCATGTCTGCGAGGCCTGATTTTTAGCTTAAATTAGAACCGATAACCAAAGTTAAGCGTATATGAATCACGGGTTTCACCTTTACTGTAAAGAGCGGTTATGTTGTAGTTCTTACCGATTTGCTTATTAAAACCAATAAGATATGCCCACTGATTTAATTCAACGCCAACATCATAAGTAAAATCTTGATCAAGTCCATCAATTTTACCTAAATTACCCGACATGGTAGAATCGAGGCCTTGATATTCTGCACCTAAAAATAATTGCGCGCGATAATCAACAAATTGATAACCAAGCATAGGCTGAACGGTAATGATACCATCGCCCCAATCTTGTCCACTTAATTTAGTGGCAGCGTATGTGGTATTCACCGAGGCAAAAAACTCCCGGTAACCTACAGACAAGGTTGTACCGACACCAACTACGTCATAATCGAGTTCCAATGGCACATCAAACTCTGCTGGTGAACAAATAGGCAAGCCGGCTTTTTCAGCTATGCCACAAACTAAGTCGGCTTTGAATTCCCCCCACCGTTCAACGAACACATTACGAATATTACCTGTGTAATCGGCATTGACAACTGCATCTACATTAATTTTGCCGTAGATTGCATAGACATTCCAAAACGGTAAAATATTAACATCTGCTCTGAGGGTAGCACTCTCAGCGGTTACTGAGCCCGAAGTTGTCTTTGGATCAAAAAACTCATCAAGATTGATCCCCATAATGTTAAAAGACGTGAAAGGCACATCCATATCCTGTTTGCGCATTGCTATCGAGAAACCATATGGCAGCGGGACATCAATACCTTGGCGACGGACTAAGTCAGCCATTAACGGGAGAGGTCTTTTTAAATCGACCTTTTCTTCGTGAATACGTGGGTCAGATACTTGAGCTAATAAATCTGCATCAATGACTTCAACAGTATTTTTTCTATCGTACAGCGCAATGGTTTTGGTTGTTGTTGTGACAGTGATAGGTTTGCTTTTTTTTCTACCGATGATTTTCTCAACTTTTTCTTTTACATAATGATTGCCGTTATCTAAATAACCAAAATCGGTAGTCTGACTATAATCGGAAACGATAATGTCATTTAATTCAAAAGATTGATTATTAGAAATGACCATTTTAATTGCTTTGCCATCTTTTGCTGTTAAGGCAACTTTCATAAAACGGAAATAGGCAATGTTTTGTGGCAGTTGATATTTGGAGTAATTGAAACGGATCTCAACTTCGCCATTAGCTTTTTCAGCCACTTTTAACGTTGATCTATCTAAGCTTTCTGCATATTGACGGAGTAAATATTCAGATTTTGTTAAATCTTCAATTCGAGCGATAACGTCTTCATCTTGATCAAGTTTAGCTGGGTCGTATTTTATTCTTAGATCAATATTATTTTTTTCATCGACGCTTTGAACTAAAAATATTTCAGATGATTTTATTTCACCATCATATTCGGTTACCCTGATAGCATGTTCCACAAGATTTTCACCTTGTATCATAGAATTCATAGCAATCTTAGGTATCTCGGGAGATAGTCCGTACCGTTCAAATACATTCACATCCTTTTCAACGCTTTTAAATAGTAGCGGCTCACTCTCTTCAGCTATCGCTCCATTACATAAAAGCAAACTAGCGAGTGTTATACCTAAGATTTTGTTCATTTTATTAACACCCCACATAAAAATGATTAATTTATCGTCTGAATAAAACATATTTTAAAATTTTTACTAAAAAAATATCTTAAAAAGTATTCTAGCAAAAAAACACAACATTAAGGTAACTGATTTTCAACATTTTTAAGTGATGCAAGTACAAAAGTTTAAACTAATTTGTCTGAATCCTTCTGTTTAAGAGTGTAGGTTGAAAGTGGCTACACAATTGGAGTTACATATTGGTGTTTTCATGCGAAAAAAATTCAAAATAAATAGGACAGACAATGAATAGAACACCCAAAGTTTATGGCACATAAATAGATCTTCGACTTTACTTTGGTTAAGCATTAAACAAGCAGGTTTTTATGCCGCACCCTCGTCGAACTCAAATTAGCCTTGAAGACACACCTTACTACCATTGTTGTAGCCGCGTTGTACGTAGGGCTTTCTTGTGCGGCAATGATGCGCTTTCAGGTAAAAATTATGACCATCGCCGTAGTTGGATTGAAACACGACTCTTTCAACTTGAGCGTGTTTTTGTTATTGATATAGCCGCTTTGCGGTGATGTCGAATCATCTGCATGTGGTGTTGCTTATCGATGTAAAAAGTGTAAATCGCTGGACAGACCGAGAAATAGCTGAGCTGTGGCATAAGTTGTTTTAACGGAGACGACTTAACGCGAAAATTCGTCAAAGGTGCGCTAGTTGAACCTCACGAAGTGGTCAGGTTAAGGCATGCGATAGCGATTTACCGAAGTCGGTTATGTGACATAAGTTGATTCATGCGCTGTTTAAATGAACCCATGGCTCGGCAAGCCAATCAAGAAGATAACTGTACGGGTCGCTTCTGGGAAGGGCGCTTTAAATCCCAAGCCTTGCTCGATGAAGCCGCAGTATTAGCCTGTATGGCTTATGTTGATTTGAACTCAATTAGAGCCAAAATGGGTGGCAACCTTTTTGGCTTCAATGAAGCGAGCATACATCATACATAATAGTGTCGAGTGCTAAAGTTGGTTATATCGGTATATTGAGTAATGGCTAACGCATCGATCCATTAGACATCTGTCGATAAACATCAGCCATTACCTTTTAATCAACCAATTTAACGCTCAACTTCCCGTTTAACGTTTTAATATAAACGGCATGATAAACAGTAATAAACCGACTATCACAAACGGTATGCTAAGCATTTGGCCAACACTCATACTCCAGTCTTGTGCAAACTCGGCTTGTCTCACTTTAACAAACTCAATCAAATAACGTGAACCATAAACCAGCGCTAAAAACAGTCCTAATAATGCGCCTTGCTTTTGCTTAATATTGGTAAAACGATAAAGCAGCCACATACCAATAAATAACCCGAGATAAGTGAATGCCTCATATAACTGCGCCGGATGGCGGGGCACCAAATCAATACGCTCGAAAATAATTGCCCACGGTTTATCTGTTGGAATACCGATAATTTCAGAATTAGCGAAGTTTGCCATTCTAACAAAGAAGCAAAAAATACCCGTGGCGATAGCAATACGATCCATCAAAAATAAAAACGGTATTTGGGCTTTACGTTTATAAAAGTACATGGCCAATATCATGCCGATGGTACCACCATGGCTGGCCAAACCGCCTTTCCAAATAGCCAATATCATCAGAGGGTTAGATAAATAGTATTCTGGTTCATAAAAAAACACATGACCCAAGCGCGCCCCGACAACAATACCAATAACACTATAAATCAATAAATCATCAAGCGATTCACCGTCTAGTCCTTCAAGCGCATACATTCGCTTCATTACCATAAAACCAGTGGCAATGGCCGTGGCAAAAAGTAGCCCATACCAATGTATTGTAAGGCCCATAAAAGACAGCAGCACGGGATCTAAGTTCCACACAAAATGTTCCACAACGGGTACTCCATATAAAATTATCTATGCAAATTAATTAACTGTTAATCAGCGCAGTATGACCCTGTTAATTGTCTCATTTCAAGGAGATATTCGCCTTTAAGCTAAACATTTATCATTAGCGCTATTCCCCTCCTATTTAGTGGTTTTATGCCATCATGGTTTATCACTTACAATCAAACGACTATCTGTTAGTGCCGTTCAATGATGCAGTTGAAACAAACAAGATACATCCCAAATATGACACTTATTTAGCATTCAGTTAGTCTTATGCGACAGTAGGGTGAGAGGAATTTTTATTTTGGCAGCCTAAAACAATCACTATATGGGCTTACAGCTAGAGTCCGTTGATACTGATTTACACCACTATAAAGCTCATCAACCCCACACACCGACTGAATAACGAACAGCAGATTACGCGAAAAATTATCCAGGTTTGCGATGAAAAAATCTCCTTAAAGGCTGAAAGTGTGGGGTTATCACACAAAGCTTAACTTGTTAAGTTAGAATAAAAAAACGTCCGTGATATAAGTCGCGGACGTTTAGGTATTGCTAGATTCTAGATTCTAGATTGCAGATTACTGGTAACTGCTAGTGTGTACGTTACGTACTGCACGACCTGAAGGGTCAATAATACCTTGTAAGCTCTCATCCCATGCCAGTGCTTCTGGAGTAGAGCAGGCTACCGATTTACCACCTGGTACGGTTTCTGCTGCACTTGCTAGAGGGTAAAACTCTTCAAAGAAACAGCGGTAGAAGTAGGCTTCTTTGGTTTCAGGTGTGTTGTACGGGAAACGGAATTTCGCATTAGCTAATTGCATATCATCAACGTGTTTTGCTGCATGTTCTTTTAACCCGTCAATCCATGAATAACCCACACCGTCACTGAATTGCTCTTTTTGACGCCATGTGACTTCTTTAGGTAATTTATGTTCAAATGCCTGACGAAGAATGTGTTTCTCAATTTTGCCATCTTTAGACATTTTCGCTTCTGGGTTGATACGCATAGCGACATCCATAAACTCTTTATCTAAGAAGGGCACACGGGCTTCTAATCCCCAGGCTGCCATAGCTTTGTTAGCTCGTAAACAATCAAATAAATGCAGTTTATCGAGTTTACGGACTAATTCTTCATGGAATGCTTGTGCATTTGGCGCCTTATGGAAGTATAAGTAGCCGCCAAACAGCTCATCAGCGCCTTCACCTGATAACACCATTTTAATGCCCATCGCTTTAATTTTTCGGGCCATTAAATACATAGGGGTTGCTGCGCGAATGGTGGTGACATCATAGGTTTCTAAGTGATAAATCACTTCTTTAATCGCATCTAACCCTTCTTGGAAAGTGTAAATAATTGGGTGATGTATGGTGCCAATTGCGTCAGCTACTTTTTGTGCCGCCACTAAATCAGGTGATTCCGCTAAGCCCACAGCAAAAGAGTGTAATTGCGGCCACCATGCGCCGGTTTCACCATCGTTTTCAATACGATGTTTAGCATAAGTTTGGGTAATCGCTGACACAATTGATGAATCTAAACCACCTGATAACAACACACCATAGGGTACGTCAGACATTAATTGACGTTTAACCGCGGCTTCTAATGCGTCACGTAATTCTTCAACGCTGGCAGGGTTATCTTGTACTGCATCAAACTCCATCCAATCACGCACATAGTATTTAGTCGGTTTGCCATCGGCTGAATATAAATATTGGCCAGGTAAAAACTCTGCAACCGTTTTACAGACAGGCATAAGTGCTTTCATTTCTGAGGCAATGTAGAAGTTGCCCGCGCTATCATGGCCTGAATACAGTGGGATAATCCCCATATGATCGCGACCCACTAAATAGGTGTTTTTGGCTTTGTCATAAAGCACAAACGCAAAGATGCCGTTAAGTTTATCTAAAAAGTCACAACCGTACTCTTGGTATAAAGATAAAATCACTTCACAGTCTGAGTTGGTTTGATATTGGTATTTATCACCTAAGTCAGCTTTAAGTTGCTTGTGGTTATATATTTCACCGTTTACTGCTAGCACAATGTTGCCATCTTGGCTGATAAGCGGTTGAGCACCATGGTCAACGTCTACAATTGCAAGGCGTTCGTGGGCAAGAATGGCTTTTTCATCTGCATAAATACCCGACCAATCTGGTCCGCGGTGTCGTAACAGTTTTGACATTTCAAGTGCCACTTGGCGAAGCTCACTTGCATCTGATTTGATATCTAAAATTGAAAATATTGAACACATAATACCGCTCCAACAACATTGTTTAATCTTTATCTGTTTTCTACTTTGCCAGCATTTTATTCACTCGCCAAGTGTTATTTTTGATAAAAACTCACTTAAAATGTGTTTTTAGCGACAATATCGTTTATTTAATTTGTTATTAATGAAGATAGTTCAGTTAAAATGGATAAAAGTTGATTTATCTTGATTTTTATTGGCGAGGATAGGCAATTATTGAAGAATTGTTAGTGATGTGCTGAAGATAAATAAATCAGCTGACAGGTTTATTTGCTGATTTTTTGCACAGAAATCTATTGGGTTGCGAAGGCTTGTTACTATTGAGGTGAGTTTCTAGGTTAAAAAAAGACCAGAAGCTTGGCTTCTGGTCTTTGGCTTTATATCTTATTTGGGAGGAAGATAAATAGGTTACTTGGCTGGACGTAAGTGATTAAACTCTGAACCGACAAAATATCCAGGCCAGTCTTGGTTGTTACCCAGTGTATGAGCTGCGTGATAATAGACGCCTAAATCCTGTAATGCGCCTGATAAATCCCAGCTCTCATGGTAATGGTCGCAAACATTGTGATAACAGCCTTTCATGGTCGCTTGCATTTGAGTTTTGTATGTCGAGGTTGCTTCATCTAAAGGCTCGTTGCCACCGCCAGCAAATACCGCTGGCACGCCATATTTGGCAAAGCTGAAGTGATCTGAGCGGAAAAAGCCACCAGATGCGGGATTACGTTCAGATTTCACTTCGCGATTTTGCAATTTTGCAGCATCAGCTAGGTAGTTTTCTAATTCCGACTGACCTTTACCCACTATGGTGTAATCTTTAGTTTTGCCATACACATTGGTACTGTCTAGGTTGAAGACAGCGACGGTTTTATCTAAAGGGTAAATCGGATTGGCGGCATAATAACGTGAACCGAGTAACCCTTGTTCTTCACCCGTGGTGGCGATAAAGGTGATTGATCTTTTCAGGCCATTGCCTTGTTTTGCTTGCACTGCAAACTGGCGGGCAATTTCCATGATACCCGCTGTACCTGAAGCATTGTCTAATGCACCGTTGTAAATTTGATCGCCTTGTTTAGTTTCATCTTTACCAATGTGATCCCAATGGGCGGTAAATAATAATTGTTCATCGGCTTGGGTTGAGCCCTTTAACGTTGCGACAACATTATAACTATCAGCGTATTGTGCTTTATTGGCGAACTGAATATTAGCTGTTTGCGCTAAATCAACGTTGACAGCTTGATCCGCGGCACGTTCCATTAAGGTTGGCAATGAGAATCCAGCTTGAGTGAATAACTGAGTCGCCGCATTTAACGTCATCCAGCCTTCAACTTGAATTCGATTTTTTGCTTCATCAGTGTTTAACACTAGATCCTGTTGAGGACCTGTCCAACTGTTTTCAACTACAGACCAAGGGTATGAAGCTGGTTTGGTATCATGAATGATGATTGCACCTAATGCACCTTGACGGCTGGCTTCTTCAAACTTATAACTCCAACGGCCGTAATATGTCATCGCTAAGCCGTTAAACTTAGTGCCTTCAGGATGAGCAAAACCGGGATCATTGACAAGAATGACGGCTATTTTACCTTTCATATCAACATCATTGTAATCATTCCATTGATATTCAGGCGCATTAATGCCGTAACCAACAAACACTAGCGGTGCATTTTCAATGCTAATTTGTTCATTGGCATGACGACTGCTCAAGACGATATCTTGACGATATTGCAGTGGTAAATTGGCTAAGGTAATGCTTTGTTGCTCGCTGGGGGTATAGGTCACCATAGGGACAGCTTGTAAAAAACTGCCTTGATTGGCGCCAACTAAACCCATTTCGGTAAACTGTTTGGTTAAATAATCTAACGTGAGTTTTTCACCCTGGGTGTTAGGGGCTCTGCCTTCAAATTCATCCGACGACAATGTTTTTATATCAGTACGAAAACGCGCTTCATCAAAAGTGACATTTATTGCGGCTTGGTTTGCTTCGGTAGTTTGCTGAGTTTGTTCAATCTGGGGCGCATGCGCTGGTTTGTCGCCGTTACAGGCACTCACCATAAGAGCCATAGCGCATAATGGAAATAAATGCTTCATCAGTATTCCAATTATTATTGTTTGTTGTTTGTTGTTTGTTGTTTGTTGTTTGTTGTTTGTTGTTTGTTGTTACTGTTGGGGGAGCATAATGAAGCAAGCCTGCACTTGATAACAAGTGTGCAGGCTTGAAAATATGTTACCTAATGTAAATAACCCCAGTGCGCGAGACTAATTGGATATTAAACCGTCTTTACCGCGCTAATGACGTTATTGTTCAGTGACCAAATCTTACAATGGGTGGGTGGTTAGCCTTATTGCGAGTGCAAAGAACATGTTTGCCGTGACGTCTTAGGTCGCGAGATTGTGCTTATAAATTGCTGACCTTAAACAACATCAATATCACCGGCGCAGGCAAACACATGGTTTGGTCTAAAGGGTTCTTTATCTATGTCAGCCATTTGACTGACACCACTGGTAACCAAAATGGTTTCTAAACCCGCTTGGAATCCAGCCAAAATATCGGTGCGCATATTATCGCCAATAATAACGGTGTTTTCTGAATGCCCCTGTATGTGATTTAACGCAGAGCGGATAATCCAACTGGAGGGTTTACCGACATAAAAAGGCATTTTTCCGGTGATACGTTCAATGGGGGCGCATAATGCGCCGCAGGCTGGACTGTATCCCGGGCCATTAGTATCGGGGTTAGTGGCAATAAACCGTGCTCCACCCGCGACAAAACGCGCCGCTTTATGGATCATATCCCAATTGTACGAGCGGGTTTCGCCAACAATCACAAAGTCAGGATTGATGTCGGTGATAGTAAAACCTGCATTGTAAAGCTCATGGGTGAGGGCACCTTCGCCGATAACGAAAGCTTTTGTGCCTTTTTGATGCTTCAAAAAATCTGCAGTGGCCATGGCTGAAGTGTAAAAACAGTTCTCTGGGACATTGATCCCTGCTGCGCCAAGACGATTTTGCAAATCTTTACCCGTTTGTACTGGGTAGTTGGTTAAGATAACCAGTGGGTTACCTTGTTCAAGGATACGGTGAATAAACTTATCGCTGCCTGGGATCAGTTTATTATCGTGCAGTAAAACGCCATCGATATCACAGATAATATTTTTCATGCTGCTGTATTGTCCTTTAATCATTAACTTTGCTTATCTTATATCATTGTTATGGGTGAAGTGTGTCATATGTGCGGTTTCTGAACAAAATTCAATTTCTATGCTGAAAACTTAAAAATATCAAGTGTATGAAGCATAAAACAATAAAGCCAACCTGTGAGGGTTGGCTTTATTTAATGATTAATCAATCAACAAGATTTAACACTCTACAATGTTTACCGCAAGGCCACCTTTAGCGGTTTCTTTATACTTACTGCGCATGTCTTTGCCTGTGTCCATCATGGTTTTGATCACTTTGTCGAGTGACACCTTGTGGTTACCGTCTCCGCGTAATGCCATACGTGAAGCATTAATGGCTTTGACTGCGCCCATAGCGTTACGCTCAATACAAGGCACTTGAACTAGGCCGCCAACAGGATCGCAAGTTAAACCTAAGTTATGTTCCATGCCAATTTCTGCGGCATTTTCTACATGCTCGACTGTGCCGCCCATAATCTCAGTGAGCGCTCCCGCAGCCATTGAACAGGCCACGCCAACTTCACCTTGGCAACCGACCTCTGCACCTGAAATTGAGGCATTTTTCTTGTACAAAATACCAATAGCTGCAGCGGTGAGTAAGTAGCGACTGCAAACATCGATATCCACTTCTTGCACGAACATATCGTAGTAACATAAAACGGCTGGAATAATTCCTGCTGCCCCGTTGGTTGGCGCCGTAACTACGCGATCGCCTGCTGCATTTTGCTCATTGACAGACAGGGCGAATAAATCAACCCAATCCATGGCCGTTAATGGATCGGTGTTATTGCGTCCTTCTGCTTTTAAACGGCGGTGTAAAGAAGGCGCGCGGCGACGTAGTTTAAGTCCACCGGGCAAAATGCCTTCTTTTTGATAACCACGTTCAACGCAGGTTTTCATGGTTTGCCAAATTTTCCATAGACCTTGCTTAACTTCATCTTCCGTTGCGATGCTAAGTTCATTGGCCATCATCAGCGATGAAATACTTAAACCATTTTCGCAGCAAAGTTCTAGTAGCTGCGCGGCACTATGAAAATCAAAAGGAGCTTGTTTAATCGGTGTTGCAGGCGATGCGTTGCGCTGAGTAATTTCATCTTCATCAAGAATAAAACCACCACCGACCGAATAATAGGTGCGTTGATAGATGATTTCGCCTTTAGACAATGCGTACAGTGTCATGGCATTGGCATGGGCAGGTAACGTTTTGCGTCGATGATAAGTGACACCATCATCACGGGTAAATTTAACATAGCGGCCATCGGCTAACTTTAGCTGTTGATCTTTAGAAGCGGCTTCTAAAATGGCATCAATGGTATCGGTATCAACGGTTTCTGGATCTTCACCCATTAACCCTAAAATAACGGCTTTTCCCGTACCATGGCCTTTACCGGTTTGACCTAAAGAACCAAATAATTCGGATTGAAGTTCATCGGTACTGTCTAGCAGGTTTTGTTCTGCTAATTTGTCCATAAAGATTTTACCGGCTTTCATTGGTCCGACGGTGTGGGAGCTTGATGGGCCGATGCCAATTTTGAACATGTCAAAAACGCTGATCATAATATGTAGCCTTTATTAGGTCGTTTATTGTTTTAGTTATTTGAGAGTATTATCATCGCTCAACTAAATATATCGATTCACTGTCGCTGAGTGATTTCACTATAGACGATCGTGAACTGATTTGTTTTACATCTCACCAACGTAAAACAATGAGCTACTTTGTGTTGAAATACTCAGTTCTTTGAAGAGTATCCCACAGTTTTTAATTGTACTGTTCATTAGTTTTTTTTATGCATTTATTTCAGATTAGCCTGACTTATACATCAATGGTTTTAGGCTAAAAATTTAGAGGTAGTCGATTGAGCTATTTAATGATGGATCTTGCGGGATTAACGGTATCAGATCTCGAAGCGGTACAACTTCAGCATCCCCAAGTAGGAGGGATAATCCTTTTTAGCCGCAATTTTTCTAATAAAGACCAGTTAGTTGATCTAGTTAAACAGGTTCGAGGCATTAGGCCTGAGCTACTTATCGCCGTGGATCATGAAGGTGGGCGAGTACAAAGATTCAAAGATGGCTTCACTCATATTCCTGCAATGGGCGATATTTTACCTGCCGCAAATGGCGACATTACATTAGCTAAGCTGTGGGCTAAAGAGTGTGGTTTTTTGATGGCGGTAGAATTACTTGCTTGTGATATTGACCTAAGCTTTGCACCAGTCTTAGATGTAAATGGTATAAGTGAAGTGATAGGTAAACGCAGTTTTAGTCCTAATCCTGATGAAGTGACCACTTTAGCGGCGGCGTTTATTAGCGGTATGGAAGACGCCGGTATGGCCGCGGTAGGCAAGCATTTCCCTGGTCATGGCAGTGTGGCGGCTGATTCGCATATTGCGATGCCAGTAGACAGTCGAAGCCAAGCCGAAATTGAAGCCTTTGATATGCAGCCATTTGTCAGTTTGATGTCAAAAGAGCAATTAAATGGTGTTATGCCAGCCCATGTTATCTACGATAAAGTAGATCCAAATCCTGCTGGATTTTCACGTTACTGGTTGCAAGATGTTTTACGTCAGCGTTTAGGTTTTAAAGGGGTTATTTTTTCAGATGACTTAGGGATGAAAGGCGCCAGTTTTGCTGGTGACTATTTAGGTCGTGCCCAAGCGGCACTGAATGCGGGCTGCGATATGATATTAGTCTGTAATGATCCCGTTGGCGTTGACGCATTATTGGCGCAGTTTGTTTGGCCAACTACGCCACCCGTAGCAAATGCCATGAGTTTAAAACCTCAGCCATTAACCGTGGTGAATGCCTTAGAACAGCAAGCACGCTGGCTTAAAGCGATTGAAACGGCCAAGCTCATTCATCAGTCAGTTTAATGCTTGTTATGGACGTTTAACTTCAAAATGGAATAATAAATACCTACCAAACAGTCACTTGTCTTGTTAGCTGCATTTAATTAACGTGCAATAGGCCAGCTATGAATGTGTTGATGTGCTTTGTTTTCAAAAACGAATGATAAGTTTGCTACGAGATTAGCTAAATTGATTGAATTCATCTTATTGAGCAGATCTCAACCCACGTTGGGGTTATTTAGTTTGTGAGCGGTTTTTAATCTGAAGTATTGGATATTCTTTTACTTGAGCGGTTTTTAATCTGAGGTATTGGATATTCTTTTACTTGAGCCGTTTTAACCTCTTTATAAAGGCTTTTGATTCGTACTGACAGTAACGTTAACAGCTAAACTAGTGCTAAAAGCGAGTGTTTTGTTTGTTTTTACAGCATTTGGCAAGGCAAAAAAGGCTAAAGATGGCAAAAAACGAACTGTCGTGATACAAATTGATACAGCTAGCATTTGAAATGCGATTCGAGTGCTATCTTTAATGTCATATTTTTACTATTTTATGCAATTTTTGCAGGCGGCTATCTTTGATAGCCGCTTTTTTATTCCCTCAATAAAATGCCAAATAAGAACGTGGTTTTGTAGTATTACTCATTATTGTTTCAATTACGGCAATGGATTTTACGTATAAAAAAACCGGAGAATGCCCCCGGTTTCATTTTCAACTACTTGTTCACTTTACTGAGAATAAGGTTGGATCACACCTGATTGAATCGCTTGTGATGGCTCAGATTGTGGCAGGCTTTGCGGTGTTGGCTCACCTAAATCAATCGGTTTTACCCTGGTGGGTTGAGGCATTTTTCTGATTTGCATCACAATACCCATTTGCGGGTGATCAAAATAATGGATTTCACCGCTACGAACGCGACGATTTTGGGTTAAAGGGATCGCCTGTAGAAAAGGCTGCATGGTCTTTTCTATTTGGGTATTCACTGCATCGAATTGATTAAACTCACTGCGATTAGACTCAACAAGCTTTTGTGTCGGCTTACGCAATGCTAAGTTATTTTCGATATATAAATAGTGACTTAAGTAAATGTTGATTGTGCCATCAAGCTCCCATACGGGGTTAACTTGCTCGGTTTGCATCATATTACCTAACGTTGAATAATCACTCATTGATAATTGATTCGAAGGGGCATTATTACTTTGGTTGCTAACTTGCTGCCCGTGGTAGTCAAATTGCTTAGAATAATCTTTACCACCAAAAATACGCACTGCTTTGGCGTAACGTTTTGATTGTATATTTTGCTGCCAGGTTAAATGCACAATCGGCTTTACGTTACGTTCGCGGTTAACGGTTCTGATAATGTCTTTAAATCGGCTTTGGCTTTGCGCTAATAGCACTGGGCCTTGGTTCAAGTACGCCTGTTGCGGACTTGACGCAGCAACTTCAACGGGAACCTGACTTGGATGACTGCGAACCGTGCTACTGGTTAACGGATCATTACAATCTGGGGTTAATTCAGTAGACCAATCATTCGAGGTGCAACCGCTTAAGCCTGCGGCTACGCCAGTGATGTCGGTGCTGATCAACGGCGTGATAAAGTCGATTGCACGATCATTAATTTGTGGCGCAGGAGTGTTGATCCATTGCTCTAATGATTGGCTGTCACGCTCAAAGATAAACACTTCTACTTCAAACCAAGAATCCGCCTTGGCTTGAACTGACATAGACAGCGCACCAAGCGCTGTCATTGCTATCACTATTTTACGAAGCACTATTGCTCTCCAGTTTGATGTTTAGCAAGCTGTTCAAGTAAGGTTTTTAACAATCCGAGTCGCTCTTTACTTGTTTCAGCTGGAATGGTGAACTTTAACTTATTTGGCCCATCCATTCGATAGATTTGTGGCTGCTTTTGCAATAAATCGATGATAAACATGGGATCGACTTTATGTTGTGGCCCAAATTCGATGCTGCCACCTTTTGCATGCATCTCAATTCGCTGTAATCCCAGCTCGGTTGCTTGATGTTTGTATAAGGTGATATCCATTAAATTACGGGTGGGGTCGGGCAGCATCCCGAAACGATCGATAAACTCTACTTTTAGTTCATCAATCATTCGTTCAGAATCGCAATTAGCAATACGTTTGTACAATGACAAACGCATATTAACGTCACTGACATAATCTTCAGGTAGCAAGGCCGCAATACGCAAATCTATGTCGCAAATGGCATTCATCATGTAAGCCAATGATGGCTCTTTACCTTCTTTGAGCGCTTTAACCGCTGACTCTAACATCTCCATATACAGGCTAAAGCCGATTTTACTGATGTGTCCGCTTTGCTCATCACCCAGTAATTCACCGGCACCGCGAATTTCAAGATCCTGGGTGGCAAGTAAAAAACCTGCGCCTAAATCTTCCAGAGCATCGATGGCCTCTAGCCGTTTGCGTGCATCTGCTGTCATGCGTTTGGGATGCGGCGTCATCATATAGGCGTATGCCTGATGATGCGAACGACCCACTCGACCACGTAACTGATGCAACTGGGCAAGACCAAACATATCAGCGCGGTGGATTAAAATGGTGTTTGCGCTGGGCACGTCAATACCGGTTTCAATGATGGTAGTACATACCAACACGTTAAACCTTTGGTGATAAAAGTCTGACATGACTTTTTCTAAATCACGTTCGCGCATTTGCCCATGCGCCGTTACTACACGCGCTTCAGGGATAATGTCACGAATTTCTTGAGCAGCTTTTTCAATGGTCTCAACGTTATTATGTAAGTAATACACCTGACCACCACGTAAAATTTCTCGTAATATCGCTTCTCTTACTGTGGCAATATCGTACTCACGCACAAAGGTTTTAACCGCTAAACGTTTGGCGGGTGGCGTGGCAATAATCGACAAGTCACGCATACCAGACATAGCCATATTCAAGGTACGCGGAATGGGTGTAGCGGTTAAGGTGAGAATATCGACATTGGCCCGCAGGGCTTTGATTTTTTCTTTTTGGCGAACACCAAATCGATGCTCTTCATCGATAATTAATAAACCGAGATTGTCAAAATTTGCCTCAGCGGTCAGAAGTTTGTGGGTGCCAATGACAATATCCACTTTTCCTTCGCCTAACGCTTCAACAACTTGGCTTTGTTCTTTGGCGCTTTTAAAACGCGACATGACTTCTATCACAATCGGCCAATCAGCAAAACGGTCTTTAAAATTTTCATAATGTTGTTGAGCCAGCAGGGTGGTGGGTACTAATACCACAACCTGTTTACCCGCATTGACGGCCACAAAAGCGGCGCGCATGGCAACTTCAGTTTTACCAAAGCCAACATCACCACAGACTAATCTGTCCATCGCCATAGGCGCTTGTAAATCGGCTAACACAGCATGAATAGCGCTTTCTTGATCGACGGTTTCTTCAAACGGAAAACCTTGGGCAAAAACGGCGTATTCGTCTTCGTCCAGAGATAACGCTTCACCGGGCCTTGATTGGCGACGGGCGTAGACATCTAATAACTCGGCGGCGACATCACGAATACGCTCGATGGCTTTTTTCTTTGCTTTGGCCCAGGTTTCATTACCCAATTTATTCAGTTGGGTATTGTCATCATTGCCAACACTGTAGCGGCTGATAAGATGCAATGACGACACGGGGACATATAATTTATCTCCGCCGGCATATTCTAATTTTAAGTACTCTGCGACCAAGCCGCCGGTATCAAGGGTTTCTAACCCTTGGTAAAGCGCAACGCCATGCTCTAAATGCACTATGGGTTGACCCACTTTTAATTCGGCGAGGTTTTTGACTAAAACATCAGAACTGACTTGTTTTTGTTTTTCACGGCGGCGTTGCTGCGAAATGCGATGGCCGAAAAGTTCAGTTTCACAAATGATACTGACTTTACCTTTCGCACCCAGTTCTAGCTCACAGCCTCGTGATAATGGCGATACGATTAAGCCAATAAATTCTTTAGCACTGATGTAATCATCAATATGTTTGAATAATTTTGGTTTTATGCCGATTTTTGCCAGCAACTCTACCAGTGCTTCACGGCGACCTTCAGATTCTGCCACAAATAACATTTGCGGTTGCTTTTGGCTGTAATCCTGTAATGCCTGCATAGGCTGTTTAAGCTTATGGTTGGCATTGATGTCACCAATCGGTTTCGCTTTTACCATTTGGGCCGTTTTAGGCACTAATTCAGTATCTTGTTGCCCATCAGCCGTGACAATAGTCTGAATAAACTGACTGCGTGGCATCGGTTTAAAAGCTGCAAACAATTGCTCTGTTAATAAATACAGCTCTTTAGGCTCCAGTAATGGCCGGAGTGGATCAACGCGGCGATCTTCATAGCGGGTATGCACTTCGTTTAAGTGTTGCTCACAGGCTTTTTCTATATCACCTAGGGTAATAAGCTGGGTTTGCTCCGGTAAATAATCAAATAACGAGGCACTGTCATCAAAAAATAATGGCAAATAATTTTCAATACCTGCGGGCATGAGATTACGGCTAACCAGTTGATAAACTGACTCGGCTTCTTTTGATATCACTTCAAAACGCCGACGATAGCGCAATCTAAACCCTTCAATAGCAGCGCTATCTGTTGGGAATTCCTTAGCAGGCAACATGCGTATATGTTCAAGAGCCATGCCTGAACGTTGGGTATCAACATCAAAAAAGCGGATTGATTCAACCTCGTCATCGAATAATTCAATGCGTAAAGGTTGTTTTGAGCCCGTTGGGAAAATATCAATAATTGAACCACGGATAGCGAACTCACCATGCTCATACACTTGATCAACAATGTGGTAGCCAGTGTCGGTAAGATGTTGACGTACTTGATCAAGGCTATAAATATCGCCTTTTTTCAAAATCATCACGTTAGCGGTTAAAAATGACTTGGGCGGCAAACGCACCATCAAGGTATTCACCGGCACAATGACCACGTTATGGGTGCTTTGACTGATTTGGGCTAATGATTCTAGACGCTGTGAAATCAGGTCTTGATGCGGCGAAAAACTGTCATAGGGCAAGGTTTCACGATCGGGGAATAAACACACATTTACCGATGAATTTGCCAATAAATAACCTAACTCGGCTTCTAGTGCCAGTGCACTTGGCGTGTCGTGGGTAACGACCAAACTGGTGCCTGAATGCTGGTTAATTAAGTTTGCCACTGTCAGCGCTTGGGATACGCCGCCAAGCGTAGCTAAAATTTGCTGATGTTGGCCTTTTTTGACACTTGGCGGGGCAGTTACACTAAATTGCTTCATGAAATTGATTAACTTGTATTAAGAGAACTTACAGATTGTCATTACGTTGTTGCTTACGCAGTTTAAGCATTTTTTGTTGCACATTTAAGCTGGCTTTCACTAGTTGTTCGATATCTTCATCTAAAATTTGTGTATAGGCGAGTTCGATATGCCATGACGGCGCGGCTGATACGTCTGGTGCGACTGTTTCTACATTGACCTGTTTAGCGGCGGTGACTTCACACATGCACAGTACTGCCACGACTTCTGCGTGAAGATAAATATGGCAACTAAAAATAGATCCCACTTCAATTGGGGTGTCAGACACAATAGTTAAGCCGCTGCCACCAAATTGAAGCCCTTGGTACTGTTGACCCGTTTGGGTTTCTTTTTCCAATACATGCTGTAGTACTAAATCGACTTTACGTGATTGAAGTTTTAAAAACTCAACAATCGATTTGGTTTCACTCTCTAGCTGACGTATTTGCATTAAACAGTTAGCTTCAAGCGCTTTCACCTCTGATAATAGTTTCAAACCAGTCGATTGCATTTGACGTAATTGGTTATCGTCAGGGATCGGGCGCTGTTTATCCCAAGCATTAAGATACACATTAAACTGGTGAGGCACGCTAAAATAAGAATTGCTATCGTTTATCAAGGTTTGCCTCTTTATTTATCAAACTAATACCCCTATTATCGTGCCCAACTTGATGGTTTAGCAAGTCATAAGCTTTTATGGCCAGTTTTAGCATAGTTTTTGGCTCAGCGATAACCAATATACGCCCGAAATACGGCAGTGGATGACAAATTTTATATGAATTTTGGATTTTCTTTTTTTGTGGGGTATCGCTATTGGCACGCACGTAAAGCCAATGCCTTTGCTTCATTTATTACCTTGTTTGCTGTGTCGGGCATTTTTTTAGGCGTGGCGGCGTTGATTGTCGTCAGTTCTGTGATGAATGGTCTTGAAGGCCAACTTAAAAACCGAATTTTAGGGGCTGTACCACAACTGACGTTAATTAGTGATACAGGCTTTGACGACTGGCAAACAAGTGTTTTAGCCGTTAAACAGGATAAACGTTTACAACATGACATTATGGGCATTGTGCCTAGCGCGACCACTCAGGGTATGTTGCAATCCAGTTCAAATATTGCTGCGGCTCAGGTGTTGGGGGTGTTCCCCGAACTAGAGCAGGGTTTATCCAGTATTATTTCCCATACCTATTCCAGCGCGTTTGATGCATTGACGCCAGGAAGTTATGCCATTGTACTAGGCAGTGAATTGGCGAGAAAACTGGGGGTTAAACCCGATGATGAAATTCGGATTTTAAGTGGTGATGGCGTCGTTTATTCACCGCTAGGGCCTGTGCCGAGTCAACGTAAATTTAAGGTGGCGGGTGTGTTTGAGATGGGGGCTCAGGTCGACGCGACTGTTGCTTATGTACATTATCAAGATGCGCGTCGGTTAATGCGCCAAGACCCTGAGGTGATTTCCGAATTACGAGTATACCTGGACGATCCCTTTAATGTTGCCAGCATTACGCCGTTAATAACCCATAGTTTAAGTGAACAGGGCGTAGCAGTTACAAGCCGTGATTGGCGCGCTGATTTTGGCCATCTATTTGCTGCCGTGAAGATGGAAAAGAATATGATGTCATTGATGCTCAGTTTAATTGTCGCGGTGGCGGCGTTTAATATTGTCTCGGCACTAGTGATGATGGTAGTAGATAAAACCACTGACGTTGCAGTATTAAAAACCCAAGGCCTGACGACTGCCGCTGTAATGAATATTTTTATTGTGCAAGGCTCACTTAATGCGGTGCTTGGCTTAGTCATAGGCACTTTAACCGGCATTGTGCTTACGCTTAATTTGAATGAAATTTTAACCACGTTAGGGATATCTATTCTAGGCGCAGGTCAAACGCTTCCGGTGCAATTATCACTCACGCAATTAACTGTGATTGTGGTTGGCACCTTATTTATTACCCTGATTGCCACCATTTATCCAGCGTTGCGCGCCGCGCAGGTTCAACCCGCTACTGCATTGAGATACGAATAATGACACAGACCAAACAAGTATTACTGCAAGTTAATCATGTCAGTAAACATTATCACGACGGCGAAGTGACTACCCATGTGCTAAAAGATGTCAATCTTGAGGTTTACAAAGGAGAGCAGTTAGCGATTGTGGGCAGCTCTGGTTCAGGTAAAAGTACTTTACTGCATTTGATGGGCACCTTAGATACCCCAAGTGATGGGAAGGTGTTACTTGATGGTGCAGATATTTACCAATTATCTGCGGCTAAGCAAGCCAAATTGCGAAATGAAGACTTAGGGTTTATTTATCAATTCCACCATCTTCTGCCGGAGTTCAGTGCTATTGAAAATGTGGCGATGCCGGCTTTTATTCAAGGTAAGGATAAGCAGCAATCTTTGCAAAACGCCAAAGTGTTGCTAGAACGCGTTGGACTTGGCCACAGACTGCAACATATCCCGGCGCAATTATCGGGTGGTGAACGACAGCGCGTTGCCATTGCCAGAGCGTTAATCAATCAACCTAAGTTAGTGTTGGCTGATGAACCAACAGGTAACTTAGACGCCACCAGCGGTGAAACCGTTTATCAATTGATCCGTGAATTAGCTCAGCAGTTTGGAACGGCCTTTGTGGTGGTCACCCATGACCATAAACTGGCAGCCAAAATGGACAGACAATTAACCATGAAAGACGGTGTGCTACAGGTGGCAGCAGGTAACATTAATGAGTAAATGGTTACCTTTTTTAATCGGTTGGCGTTTTTATCGCGCAAGGCAAAATAATGGCTTTATTGGTTTTATTTCATTTGCATCGACAGCGGGCATTGCTTTAGGCGTCGCTGTGCTGATTATCGTGTTATCGGCAATGAATGGTTTTGAAAAAGAACTGCAAAACCGTTTGCTTGGGGTGATTTCCCATGGTGAGTTGGTCGGCGTGAATGAACCTATTCATGATTGGTTTACCATTGCTGAAACCGCTAAAAATATCCCGCAAATTACCGGTGTCGCACCTTTTGTGCGTTTACAAGGACTGGTACAAAAGCCCGGTGGTTTTCAAGGTATTGTTGTGAACGGTATCGATACTGATTATGAACAGCAAGTATCAAGCATTGCGCAATATATGAATGACAGTGCCTGGCAGTCTTTGCAAGGTAATGACAATCATATTGTTCTGGGGCGCAGTTTATTAAATAAATTGCAATTAAAGGTTGGCGATACGCTGGCAATGTATACCCCTGATGCGAACAATAATCGCTTAAGTGCCGCTAAAAGCCATCGGTTTTTGGTCAGTGGTGTGTATGATTTAGGCGGTGAAATTGAAGCTTCACAAGCGTATGTGCCGCTAAAGTATTTAAGCGACTTACTCAATCTTGGCACTGGTGTTAGCGGAGTGCGTTTGCAAGTTGATAATGTGTTTAACGCGCCAGGTGTTACCCGTGATTTAGGTTACGCTCAGGAGCAATACTTATATTTAAATGACTGGACGCGCTCTCAAGGCCATTTATATCAAGATATTCAACTCGTTAGAATGGTAATGTATTTAGTGTTAGCGCTAGTGATCGCTGTGGCATGTTTCAATATTGTGTCTACTTTGGTGATGGCGGTACGTGATAAAGCGTCTGAAATTGCGATTTTAATGACGATGGGATTAAAGCGTTCAGCCATCATGACCATATTTATTATGCAAGGCGGATTAAATGGCCTTTTAGGTTGCAGTTTAGGCGGTGCAATCGGGGTGTTAGTCGCGCTGAAATTGAGCAGTATTGCCAAAGGCGTTGAAACACTTTTGGGAATTAAGTTATTAGATTCAGATATCTACTTTATTGATTTTCTGCCATCACAATTACAAATGCACGATGTGGTTTTTGTGATTGTATTAGGCTTGGTGATGAGTTTAATTGCAACAGTTTACCCAGCTTGGAAGGCAACCAAAATTGCCCCAGCTGCTGCGTTAGCCGGTCGGTAAATTGCAATGCTAATTCAGGACATACGGTGATGACCACTAAAACGCAATTATCATCACCCGTGTTGCAATCAGAACGCTTTGTCATTCGTGCTTTTAACGAAGACGATTTAATGGCTTTTGCAGCTTATCGAAATGATCCTAATGTGGCTAAATATCAAAGTTGGACCCATTACAGTCTAGAGGATGCTAAGCAGCTTTTACAGCAAACGGATTACTGTCAATTTGCTCAAGCTGGCAAATGGTATCAAATGGCGATTTGCGATAAACGCACAGATACCCTCCTTGGCGATATAGCATTGCATTTTATTGATGAAGACCAGATTGAAGTCGGTTTTACTGTTGCACCTTTGAATCAAAAGCAAGCGGTAGCCTCTGAGGCACTTTACTGTGTTCTCAAATACTTATTTGATACGCTAGGACGTCATAGAGTGCTAGCTATTACAGATTGTTTAAATATAGCCAGTATTGCGCTGTTAGAAAAAGTGGGGTTTCGCCGTGAAGGTCACTTTATTCAACATGTGCTGTTTAAAGGGAACTGGTGCGATGAATATCAATACGCACTGCTAGCCAGTGAATTTAACTCGATCCGTGAACCTAACTAGAGTGCTTCATGTCCTGTCACCAGTGTGAAGAATCCATTTTCATCCAAAAGCTGGGGCGTTGCTTTCGTTGTATGGCACAACTTAGCTTGTTATCAGTTTTCTGCTGGCCGCTATGGTGGTGGTTTTACGCTGAACAACCTAAAACTGTTGAGTCAATTGCGTTACTGTTTTTCTGTGTGGCTTTTAGTGGCTTGTTGTTACTGCATCTAGTGTTTTGGCTGTTTTATCGAATCAGAAATCGTGCTAACACTCAGCATAAATGAGTGTTTTAGCAGATTAAACTGAACATATTAGACATGATTAGTCGGTATGTAGAAGCTAAACATCAAGGTGGAGATGTGAAGTGCGCTTATAAAGGCAGACCTAAACCTCAATTAAGGTTAATTAATTTAGAGATTTAGATGATATGAACTATTTTCTTTTTTGCCATTTAAATAATACTGAATATTTCCATAAGCTATTAATCACCAAATAACCTACTGCAGCAGACACGATACCTAATACAAAACATCCTAGTAAAAATGGTGGCCCTATCGTAGACAATGATGCTTCTATCCATTGCCAACTAGCTTCAAATTCAAAATGCTGACTTTCTTGCCCCAGTAATTTAGAACCCAACAAATAGGCAATGTAAAACATAAAAGGCATGGTTACAGGATTGGTAATCCAGACTAGGGCGACTGCAACCGGAATATTCACATTGAACATGATTGCTAAGCCTGCTGCTGCAACCATTTGAAATGGCATCGGCATCCAACCAACAAACAGGCCCACTGCAAATGCCCCAGGTGCTGATTTGCGATTCAGTAACCATAGATTAGGTTTATCTAATAGCTTGCCGAACACACGCAAATATTTATGCTTTTGCAGTGTTTTAGGATCCGGCATAAATTTTTGTATGAATTTTTTTGGCATCTTAGTTGATTACTGTCTTTACTAGTATCTTATGAATCGATTTGTTTTCGGCTTTTGCATCAGCTGCCTGAGTGCATTACTTTGGCCTGTTATGCCACCTATATGGTGTTTGGCCCTCATACTGCTTTTGGCTTTTGTTTGCCTGATTAAAGCACCGCTGTTAAGTGGTGCTACTTTTGCCGTTTTTTGGATAAGCATCTATTTCTATTCGTTAGACTTTCAACCAAGCTATACACTGCAAAACAAAGTTACATTTACCGGTGAGATAATATCACTAGTTAATGGTGACCGCGACTGGATAAGTCTGGATGTACGTGTAATTGAACCTAAATTAACCAATATTAATCTATCTCAAGGCATAAATGGGTTACCAAGAGACAGAATATATCGACTAACTTGGCAGAAGCCGCCCTCTATTACTGTAGGCCAAGTTTGGCTATTTGAAAATACACGACTTAAGCCTATCACCAGCATTGCTAATCAAGGGGGATTTAACCAACAGCGGTATTACATTCATCGCCATATCGTTGCCAAGGGGCAGGTTAAACAGGCCAGTTTAGTGTCTTATGAGCCATCAATAAGGCAAAAATGGTTATCGTCATTGTCGTTAGTCACCCCTAAATTAAACAATGGAGACTTACTACTGGCTTTATTATTTGGCGAAAAAAGTCAGATTTCAGATGTTCGCTGGCAGCAGTTAAGGCAAACGGGTACAGGACATTTAATCGCCATTTCAGGGTTGCATTTATCAGTGGTGTTTGGCTTGGTTTTTCTAGGATGTTTTAGTTTATTGACTTGTGTTCGATTTGGGCAGTTTTTATTATCGAAAATACATTGTCAATTTGGCTTGTTTCCTTTGTATGCCTCACTCATGTTAGCAACATCAATGGCATGGGGGTATGCCTATTTAGCGGGTTATTCTGTATCAACACAACGCGCATTAATCATGCTGGTTTTATTGGTACTGCTGAGTTTATTGAAACAGCATCATTCTTTGTGGCAAAGATTAATGTATGCACTGGCGGGGGTATTACTATTTGATCCATTTGCAATGTTGAGTGCCGGATTTTGGCTATCATTTGTCGCCTTAGGCATTATTTTGCGTTTCATTGACCAGCACCAGCACCAGCACCAGCAGCAATTGACACAATCCCCTATTACATCAGGAGCTAATCGAATACAAAAAATGTTCGGGTATTGCCTGGATTTGTGGTCGATTCAATGGCGATTAGCCATAGGGCTTGGTGTGTTGCAAGCACTACTATTTGGAACACTATCTATTCATAGCATTTGGATCAACTTGCTGGTGGTGCCTTGGTTCAGTTTATTAGTGATACCAGTAGCAATGTTAAGCTTTGTTGTTTGGTCAATGTGGTACTTTTTGAGCGAGGTATTCAGCAACACGCACATTGTGGATTTAGCTTCAGATACTTGGATATTTGCATTAGTTGATATCTTGTTAGTGCCATTTAGTGCATTACTGAATCAGTCAGATGACTTTCCAAGTAGTTTGATTGATGTCAGTGAAACTTGGATTGCTGCAAGTCTGTGTAGTTTGCTTGGTTTTGGCTTATTACTGACATTTCGTTGGTCGATATTTAATAATGCATTTCGAGCGAATCAAAGCATAAATGGGCGGCAGCGTGGACTGAGTCAAAATGGCTTTATTCTCTGTCTGTTGACCTTGGTAATGAATCTTCCTTTTATGCAGCTTATGTTTAAGGCTGTCACCGCAAATGATGTTAATCATTTTACAGGAAAAGCGCCCATAGGCTTTAGTGAAACAACAAGTGTGAAGCCAATCCATGACATCAGTTTGCATACCTTGGATGTGGCGCAGGGTAGTGCAATTGTTTTGCAGCAACAGAATAGGGCGTTGATATATGATAGCGGGGCCGCCTTTGGGGATTTTAGTTATGCCGAGCGGGTAATCATTCCATTTTTAAAAACGAGGGGGATCACGCAAATTGATTACATAGCGATCAGTCATCATGATAACGATCATAGCGGTGGTTTACCGGCATTAATTACTGAATATCCTCATGCTGAACTAATCGCTGACGAGGGGGAGCTGTTATTCAATCAAACTCGCGAAAATACACATGTAAAAGTCAGCAGTTGTCAGCCGGGTGTGCGGCAATGGGGGCGTGTTACAATTACGACTTTGGCAGATCATTTGCAGTCTAATAAAGACAATAATCGCTCATGTGTGATGATGTTAGCCATTAATCAGAACCCAAATATAAATTCGCACAATCCGCACAATCCCCATAAAGCAATAACAAAGGTATTACTGACTGGCGATATAGAAGCCGCAAGAGAACAAAGCTTGCTGTATAATCAGCAAAATATTAATGCAGACATTTTATTTGTGCCGCACCATGGAAGCCGAACCTCATCTTCCTCAGCATTTATTGATGCTGTCTCTCCACAGTTAGCGATATTCAATGCCGGATTTAATAATCAATATGGATTTCCTAAAGAAGACATTATGGCCCGTTATCTTGATCGCGACATTGCCACGCTAGTCAGCGGTGAACAAGGTCAAATAAGCATAAAATTCAACTCAACTGATTACCATGTAAGCAGTTATCGACATGATATGGCCCCTTTTTGGTATAACCGATTGTTTAGATTTGGCCAGATAGTTAAAGCAGAGTAGAATGCTGTCCATGTTTGTTAGCAAAGAATGATATTAATGTCGTCTCACTCAGATAATGCTCACTCAGATAATGAAATGTGGAGCGTTTTTAAACGCTTGATGATTTATGTTTTACCCATGAAAGCTATGTTTATTATGGCCGTGCTGGGTTTGCTCACCTATGGCGCAGTCGATGCCGCATTTATCGCTTTTATTAAACCCTTTATTGACCAAGGCTTCGGAGCTGCACCTGTTGTTGCGGGAGTTGAATTACCAACTCATGGTGGTTTTAATGCCAACACCGACATTATGATGATGGCGCCTTTTGTTGTTGTTGGCATGTTTACCCTCAGAGGACTTGCCAATTTTGTCTCTACCTACTGCGTTTCTTATATGAGCGCGCAGTTAATTATGGACATGCGTCAGCAGGTGTTTGAGCACTATTTGCGTTTACCTGTGAGCTATATTGATCGCGAAAATAGCGGTAATTTAATTTCTCGAGTGACTTTTGATACTGAGCAAATCGCCAGAGCCTCAGGCAGTGCATTGATATCAATCGTGCGTGATTCTATGACAGTCGTAGGCATGTTAGCGATCATGTTTTTCTACTCATGGAAATTATCACTGTGTATTTTAGTGATTGGGCCTTTGATGGGCATTGTTATCAGTATTGTCAGTAAACGTTTTCGTAAAGTATCAAAACAAATTCAATCAGCAATGGGCGGGGTTACTGCGACAACTGAGCAAATGATTAAAGGGCATAAAAACGTACTCTCATTTGGCGGGCAAAAAACCGAAATGGCACGTTTTTTTGAAGTAAATGATAAAAACCGCCATCAAAATATGAAATTGGCGGTGGCGCAATCGGTTAGCCAGCCGGTAATTATGATTATTGGTTCATTCGCACTTGCTTTTGTACTATTCGCTGCCAGCTGGGAGAGCATGCAGACCGATTTGACCGCGGGTACGTTCACTGCAATTTTAGGTGCCATGATGGCAATGCTGCAGCCGATTAAAAATTTAACTCGAGTCAATGCTGAATTCCAACGTGGTATTGCAGCTTGTACAACCGTGTTTGAATTACTCGATACGCCAGCAGAATCTGACACAGGCACCCATGAGGTGGACCGTGTACAAGGTCATTTGCAATTTAAGGGGGTGAGCTTTAGTTATCCTGAGCAGGAAAAGCAAGCCTTAAACTTAATTGAATTTGATGTTAAGCCGGGTAAAACGATTGCATTAGTCGGGCGTTCGGGTTCTGGTAAATCGACTATCGCCAATTTAATTACCCGTTTTTACGGTGGATTATCAAACGGTGATATTCTGCTTGATGACACTAGCATTTATGATTACAAATTAAAAAACCTGCGTAATCAGGTCGCTTTAGTGTCACAGCAGGTCACATTATTTAACGATACCATTGCCAATAATATTGCCTATGCGTACCCAGGCGAGGCAACGCGCGAGCAGATTATCAATGCCGCTGAATTAGCTTATGCGATGGAATTTATTAATACACTTCCTGAGGGATTAGACACCCAAGTGGGTGAAAATGGCGTGTTATTGTCTGGCGGACAACGTCAGCGTATTGCAATTGCGCGTGCTATGTTACGTGACGCACCTGTGCTTATTTTAGATGAAGCAACTTCTGCATTAGATACCGAATCTGAAAAAGCGATTCAAAAAGGCTTAGATAATTTACGTCATAATCGTACTTCAGTGGTTATTGCCCACCGTCTTTCTACGATTGAATCTGCCGACGAAATTTTAGTTATCGACCAAGGTAAGGTGATTGAACGTGGTGTGCATAAAGAGTTAATTACTCAGGATGGCGTATACGCTAGCTTGTATCAGATGCAGTTTGGCAGCTAATGCAAAACTGGATTAACCAAGTTTGGTATCAAGGGCATTGGGCAAAATGGTTTTTATTGCCCTTGTCAGCACTTTTTTGGCTGATAAGCTTTATCCGGCGCGCTTTATTCAGGTTAGGGCTTAAATCAACTCATACCTTGCCAGTGCCTGTTGTGGTCGTTGGTAATATAACCGCCGGAGGTAGCGGGAAAACCCCAACCGTGATTTATTTGATTAATCTATTACGGGCTAATGGCTTGAAACCGGGGGTTGTCAGCCGTGGATATGGTGGCAAGATTGACGGTGTCGCCAGTGTCACGCCGTTAAGTTTAGCTGCCGATGTGGGTGACGAGCCGTTAATGATTGTTACCCGAACCCATGTGCCTATGGTCGTTGGCAGTCAACGCGTGTTAGCTGCAAAAAAACTACTGGCCGATTTTGATGTTGATGTGATCATTTGTGATGATGGTTTACAGCATTATGCCCTTGGTCGAGATATTGAAATTGCATTAGTAGACGGTGGACGTCGTTACGGCAATGAGTGTTTATTGCCAGCGGGTCCATTAAGAGAAGGGCTTTGGCGATTAAATACCATTGATTGGATCATCAATAATGGTGGTCCGGTTGCTTCGGTTAATTCTGACAACTTGACTGAACATCTAATGCAGCTTAACCCTGCGCCCGTATGTCAGGTTCAGTCTTTAAATAGTGTCTTACTACCACCCGAAGACACAGACTCTCAATTAGCATTGCAACAAGCACCGATAACAGCAATGGCTGGCATTGGCAATCCGCAACGATTTTTTGACAGCTTAGCTGAGCAGGGATACCAACTTAAACAAGTTGTCGCCTTTGCCGATCATCAGGCATATGACAAACATCAGTTGATTGCGTTATCTCGAGACACACCTTTGTTAATGACAGAAAAAGATGCGGTTAAATGTCGCGATTTTGCATTACCGAACTGGTGGTATTTGCCAGTAAATGCGAAGCTAAGTACAGAATTTGACACCCAGTTTATGAGTCGAATGACTCAACTTATCCAACTTAAGAAGGAAATTTAAATGGCTTTTGATAAAAAGTTACTTGATATTGTCGCGTGTCCTGTGTGTAAAGGTAAACTGGAGTTTGACAAGGAAGCACAACAGTTGATCTGTAAATTTGATAAAATTGCTTACCCGATTAATGATGGTATTCCAGTGTTACTTGAAAATCGTGCGATTCCTTTAGTCGCTCAAGATTAATCATTAGCCGCTCAAGATTAAGCTTTAATCGCTAAAGATTAACCGCTAGCCGTTTAAAGATTAACTGTTAGTTGTTAAAGATTAATCATGGCAACAAGATAAAATTAAAATTTACCTTGGTTAATACGACATAAAATAAAAAGGCTGTAATCATTCGATTACAGCCTTTTTTATTTCATTCTGCGTCGTTATTTAACACGCATACCCGGTTGAGCACCTTCATGTGGCTCAAGGATCCAAAGGTCTTTACCGCCAGGACCTGCGGCTAATACCATGCCTTCTGACATACCAAAGCGCATTTTACGTGGCGCAAGGTTGGCGACCATCACAGTTAACTTACCGACTAAATCTTCAGGTGAGTAGGCAGATTTGATACCTGCAAAGACTTGTTTGGTTTCACCACCAAGATCAAGCTCTAATTTTAGCAGTTTGTTCGCTTCAGGGACATGCTCAGCTTTCGCGATACGCGCAATACGTAAATCCAATTTAGCAAAATCGTCAAACTCAATTGTATCACTGATAGGATCATCTTCTAACGGATTGCCGCTAGAAGGCTTCACATCTGCTTTGTCGGTCTTTTTACTCTTGGTTTCAACCTGTGTTTGGGTAACTTGCAGATTGTCTTTAGAGGCATCTACCATGGCGGCCACTTTCTCTAAATCAACACGTTGCATCATGGCTTTAAATGGTACTATCTCATGGCCAGTCATATCCATGTTTAAGCTATTCCATGTCAGCTCAATTTGTAAGAATGCTTCAACATCTTGACTTAAACGAGGCAGCACAGGCTTCAAATAAGTCACAAGAATACGGAATAGGTTCAATGCTATAGAGCACACCTGATGGGCTTGTTCTTGTTGATCTTCTTGTTTGATAAGTTGCCAAGGTGCTTGATCAGCAACAAAACCGTTCGCGATGTCAGCAAGAGCCATAATTTCACGCATGGCTTTGCCGTATTCACGGGTTTCGTAAAACTCTGCAATCTGATCCTGTTTAGCTAAAAACGTTTCAGCAAGGCTGTTGTCGGCAATTTTGGCTAACTTGCCATCAAAACGTTTGCTAATAAAGCCAGCTGTTCGAGAAGCGAGGTTAACTAACTTGCCGACTAAATCAGAGTTTACACGTTGTGCAAAATCCTCAAGATTTAAATCCAAATCATCAATACGGCTGCTGAGTTTTGCCGCGTAGTAATAACGCAAAAATTCAGGGTCTAAGTTATCTAAATAAGTACGCGCCTTGATAAAAGTGCCTTTTGATTTAGACATTTTGGCACCGTTAACGGTGACATAGCCATGAGCGTAAACACTTGTTGGCTTACGGTAATTGGCGCCGTGTAACATTGCTGGCCAAAATAAACTGTGGAAATAGACAATGTCTTTACCAATGAAGTGATAAACTTCTGCAGTAGAGTCTTTTGCCCAAAACTCATCAAAACTGACATTAGGGTTTTTATCGCAAAAGTTTTTGAATGAACCCATATAGCCAATAGGCGCATCTAACCAAACGTAAAAATACTTGCCGGGCGCATCTGGAATTTCGAAACCGAAATACGGTGCATCGCGTGAAATATCCCACTGTTGCAAGCCTTGTTCAAACCATTCACTCAGTTTATTGGCCATTTCTTGCTGAAGCGAACCTGAGTTAATCCACTCTTGTAACATGCCCTCAAATGCTGGCAAGTCAAAGAAAAAATGCTCGCTGTCTTTCATGATCGGCGTGGCACCTGATACTGCTGACTTAGGATTGATTAAATCCGTTGGACTGTAGGTTGCGCCACAGCTATCGCAGTTGTCACCATACTGTTCTTCTGATTTACATTTAGGGCAAGTGCCTTTTACAAATCGGTCTGGTAAAAACATGGATTTTTCAGGGTCAAATAACTGAGAAATCGTTTTTGACTTAATATAGCCACCTTCGCGCAATTTAAGGTAAATGCTGCTAGCTAGCTCACGGTTTTCTGGGCTATGTGTGCTGTGAAAATTATCAAATTGAATATTAAAGTCAGCAAAGTCCTGTTCATGTTCTTTTTGAACTTGAGCAATCATTTCTTCCGGAGCAATCCCAAGTTGCTGTGCTTTTAACATAATAGGTGTGCCGTGAGCATCGTCGGCACAAATATAGTGACACTCATGACCGCGCAGCTTTTGATAGCGAGACCAGATATCAGTTTGAATGTATTCAAGCATGTGGCCTAAATGGATAGGACCATTGGCATAAGGAAGGGCACTGGTAACCAGTATTTTACGCTGTGATTGGGTCATTTTTTCTCAACATCGAATTTCGCTAAAAATATTGCCCAGATACTAACTGAAAAAAGCAATATTTTCACCAAAACATGCATGAAAATATCCCAATTAGTCACTAAATTTTTGTGAAGTTCTGATACACTTGCAGAAATTTGTCTACGGGAGTCATGCTTTTGTCTATTTCCTATCCTGATTATCAACTTGATGCTCAATTATTAACCCCAGTGTTAGCTATTTTAGATGCGCATCAAGATCCTTATTTAAAGCAAGGCTTAGTTGCCGCTGGGTGTGTGGTTAAATTAGCCATTGAAGGCAAACGACTGTTACTTGGATTAGTGTATCCCTATCCTTGTATGACTCAATACCGCGATACCGTCATGGCGATTACTAACAAGCTTGCGGTTTTAGATGCGATTGATGAAGTCGAATGTGAAATTGATTTTCAGCCAAGAGTATACTCAGCGATTACTTCAGTTGCGCCGATTGCCAACGTCAAGCAAGTTATCGCGATAGCTTCTGGTAAAGGTGGCGTTGGTAAATCAACGACTGCGGTAAATTTAGCGTTAGCGCTTAAAGCAGAAGGGGCTGAAGTGGGGATCTTAGATGCCGACATTTATGGTCCCTCTATTCCATTGATGCTAGGGATCCCAAACTTCAGACCGCAATCTCCTGACGGTAAGATGATGACTGCGGCATCAGCCCATGGCATATCAGCACAATCAATCGGTTTTATGCTGGGTGATGGCGAAGCTGCTGTGTGGCGTGGTCCTATGGCGGCAGGCGCGCTGGTTCAATTACTGAATGAAACTCAATGGCCTGAATTAGACTATTTGATTATCGATATGCCTCCTGGAACCGGTGATATTCAGCTTACATTGTCACAAAAGTTTCCGGTTAGCGGCGCAGTGATTGTTACAACACCGCAAGATATTGCTTTAGCTGATGCGCAAAAGGGCATCACCATGTTCAATAAAGTACAAATTCCTGTGCTAGGGATTGTTGAGAACATGAGTTTCCATTTATGTCCAGAATGTGGCCATAAAGAACACCCATTTGGTACTCACGGTGGCAGTAAAATTGCGGAACGTTATAACGTTCCTTTATTAGGTGCATTACCACTGAATATCAGTATTCGTGAGTCAATGGATAATGGCGCGCCTAGCGTGGTCAAAGAGCCAGATTCGGAAGTGTCAGGTATCTACCGTGAAATAGCCCGTAAATTAGGTGCGCAACTAGCACTACAACAAGTTAAATCAACCGTATCAATCAGTATATCGGACGACGAGTAAGCGTATATGAATTCTCAACAGTGTGTCATTATTGGTATTGCCGGTGCATCGGCATCGGGTAAAAGTTTAATTGCTAATACCATTTTTCAAGAACTTTGCCGTGACTTGGGCACCAACCAAATAGGCGTGATCAACGAAGATGCTTATTACCGTGATCAATCTCATTTGACCATGGAAGAGCGAGTTCAAACCAATTATGACCATCCTAAAGCGCTGGATCATAAATTGCTGGCTAGCCATCTTGAGTTACTTAAACAGGGGCAAGCGGTTAATATTCCGCGTTACAGTTATACCGAGCACACGCGTATGTCTGAAACCATCGAAATGTCGCCTAAAAAAGTGATTATTCTTGAAGGCATTTTATTACTAACCGATCCTAAACTGCGTGATTTAATGGATGCCAGCGTGTTTATGGATACACCACTGGACATTTGCTTCTTACGCCGTTTAACCCGTGACGTGGCTGAGCGTGGACGTACGATGGAGTCTGTGATTTCTCAATATAAAAAGACAGTTCGCCCGATGTTTTTACAATTTATTGAGCCGTCTAAACAGTATGCCGATATCATCGTACCACGCGGTGGAAAAAACCGAATTGCGACTGATATTTTAAAAGCGCGAATTCAACATTTGCTAGCAAAGTAACCGTTAACTACCTTAGGGGTTATTACCAAAGAGGCTACATTAAATGCGTCTAACCGATATCGAAATTGAACAAAGTTTGGATGAGGGTCTAATCGTTATTCACCCTAGACCGTCGGTAGACGCCATTTCTGGTGTTAGTGTTGATGTTCGTCTTGGCGATCAATTTCGTGTTTTTCAAGGTCATACCGCACCGTTTATTGATTTAAGCGGCCCGAGTGCAGAAATGCAAGCAGCCCTTGATCGCGTGATGGGCGATAAAATAACCATTGCTGAAGGTGAGGCTTTCTTTCTTCACCCGGGGGAATTGGCGTTAGCCGTTACGTTTGAAACTGTAACTTTACCAGCCAACATTGTTGGTTGGTTGGATGGTCGTTCATCATTAGCACGTTTAGGCTTAATGGTACATGTGACCGCACATCGTATTGATCCTGGCTGGCAGGGTAAAATTGTTTTAGAGTTTTTTAACAGCGGCAAACTGCCGCTTGCATTGCGTCCCGGTATGACAATCGGTGCATTAAACTTTGAACGCTTAAGTGGCCCTGTAGCAAGACCGTATAATCAAAGAAAAAGTGCCAAATACAAAGATCAACAAGATGCTGTTGCCAGCCGCATTAGTCAGGATGACAAATGACACAAGTTTGGGTTAATCAGCAAAATAGCGCGAACGTCAGCCCGTTTGATCGTGGTTTAGCTTATGGCGATGGCGTATTTGCAACAATGCGCACCTACCCTAAATCAGCCCCACAATCTGGGATTATGTTTTTAGATTTACATTTAGCAAGATTGGCGCAAGGGTGTCAGAGATTACATATTAATTGGACAGTTTCTGAGACATTACTTGCTCATTTGTCTGAGTTAGCAGAAAAGAACCCTAATTGCTGTATCAAGTTATTGCTCACTCGAGGTGTTGGCGGACGAGGTTACCAGGCACCCGTGAATGCCAATGTCACAGAAATAACTTCAGTCCATGAGATCCCCGCACACTACAAAACCTGGCAATATCAAGGTGTCGCATTGGCGACTTCAAGTATTACATTGGCACAACAGCCTTTATTGGCTGGTATGAAACATTTAAATCGTTTAGAGCAGGTGTTGATAAAAACACAGCCGCTGCCCGAAGGCTTTGATGACTGGTTAGTTTACGATACTCAAGCCAATGTTATTGAAGCTTCAATGGCCAATATTTTTATTGTGAAAGCACAACATGTATATACTCCTGCAATAAATCAGGCGGGAGTCAGTGGGGTTATGCGTCAGGCCGTTATTGAAGCTCTGTTAGACATAGGTGTAGATGTTCGCATTCAGTCTTTAAGCCAAGCTGATGTTGTTGAAGCCGATTCAATCATGATCAGTAATAGTTTGTTTGGCATTATTGATGTTATAAAAGTCGATAAAACCAGCTATCAACCTTGGCTTAATACAATTGCAGTTGCACAAAAGTTGCAAACGACATTAAGCTAAAGCGCTTTAAAATAATAAACAATAATAATCATCCACCTAAATAGATGCCTATGAATACAATAATAACGCGACTATTAGCCAGTTTGATCCCGCTTTTTACCATCATTTGTTTGGCGGGATATTGGTATGCAAAAGATATTTTAGAATACAAACAACAGCCTTTAACTATTACTGAGGCAACACAAATTACTGTAGCGCCAGGAACTTCATTACTTAAGCTAACACAAAAATTAGAGCAACAGGGCATAGTGACCGGCAGTTGGAAAGCCAGGTTTCTAGTCAAACTTGAACCTCAATTTGGCCAAATTAAAACCGGTTTGTACCAAATGACGCCAGGTGACAAGCTAGTTGATTTTTTGAACCGAGTCAGACTTGGGCAAGAAGTGGCGTTCTCAGTGACCTTAATTGAAGGTAAAACCATAAAAGAGTGGCTACCTGTACTACAAAACCTTGAACATATGCCATTTGAAGACGATGTATTTAATCGTGTTCTGGCTGCAAATGGTGATACTTCAGGGTTACCTGAAGGTAAGTTCTTCCCTGAAACCTACCATTATCGCGTTGATGATGATTTGTTTTCTATGTTGCAACGCAGTTATCAAATGATGCAAACGCATTTATCTCAAGCATGGCAACAACGCGATCCTGATTTAAAATTAAACTCGCCATATGAGTTATTAATTATTGCCTCGATTATTGAAAAAGAGACAGCACAAGACTCAGAACGAAATTGGGTTAGTGCGGTGTTTAATAATCGATTGAAAAAAGGCATGCGTTTACAAACTGATCCAACCATTATTTATGGAATGGGTGACAGATATAAAGGCAATATCACTAAAAAAGACATTTTAGAAAAAACGCCTTTTAACACCTATAGAATCGACGGATTGCCACCTACGCCTATTGCTGCGCCAAGCAAAGCGTCTTTGTATGCAGCGGCTAACCCGGCGAAAGTAAACTATTTATACTTTGTGTCAAAAAATGATGGTAGTCATATTTTTTCATCGACTTATAAAGATCATAACCGCGCCGTCAATGAATATCAGAGAAACCGAAAATGAGCCAAACAGGACAGTTTATCGTTATTGAAGGATTAGAGGGGGCGGGTAAATCCAGTGCTGTCGAGTTAGTCCACAATATCATTACCGCAGAAATAGGCCATGAGCCCGTTTGCACACGAGAACCGGGTGGCACACCATTAGCTGAAAAAATCAGAGATTTGGTTAAAATCGCTGAACCCAATGATCCCTTATGTGATGAAGCTGAATGCTTGCTATTTTATGCTGCACGTACCCAATTAATTACCAATGTGATTAAACCCGCATTGGCGAAAGGCCAATGGGTACTTGGCGATCGCCATAATTTATCATCGCTTGCGTATCAAGGTGGTGGTAGGGGATTAATGCCGTTAGTCAAAGCCATTAGCGATGCAAGCTTACATGGTTTCAAACCTGACTTAACTTTGTACCTAGATATAGAACCTAGCCTAGGTTTACAGCGTGCATCGCAACGTGGCGCATTGGACAGAATTGAGAAGCAGCATATCGCGTTTTTTGAACGTGCACGTGAAACATTTCTGCAGTTTGCCGCACAAGATAATTCGATCATTGTGATTGATGCGAGTCAAACGATGGAAAAAGTACATCAAGATATTCGTGCAGAATTAACCAAAAGACTCTTATTAGTGTCTAAATAAGTGTGACGCATTATGTTGAAACACTGGGAATAGAATGATCGACTTCACTCAGGCCAATTATAGACTGACACAATTACCATGGCTATTGACCCCATTTGAGCGGTTTGCTCGACTGTGTTACCGCAATGAACATAGCCATGCACAGTTAATTCCTGTCGATGTGGCGTTAGGTGGTATTCAACTGGCTGGCGAAATGGCACAAATGGCATTGTGTATGGATAGAACCCCCGTCGGTGCCTGTGGTAAATGTAAGGCATGTTTATTGTTCAAAGCGGGTAATCATCCTGATTTACATTGGATCCGCAGTGATGGCAGTCAAATCAAGGTCGATCAAATCCGTGAGCTTTGCCAGTCTCTAATCCATACCGCACAGCAGTCTGGTGCTCGGGTTGCGGTTATTGAACACAGCGAGCGAATGAACATCGCCGCTGCAAACGCATTACTTAAAACGTTAGAAGAACCAGGTAATAATACATTACTGCTATTGCAAACCGATACACCGGCAAATCTGTTACCCACAATCACCAGCCGATGCCAAAAAATTGCTTTCATCACGCCAACTCGAAATGACATTATTAGCTGGCTGGCACAGCAAGATTTATTGCCTCAAGCTGATGCGCAGGGTAATCGCCATGACGTCACTTGGTGTTTAGGTGTTGTAGGAGGGCCAATAAAATTGGCCGAGAGTTTGACCTCAAAACACTACCAACAGTTACTTGATTATCGTCAGGATTGGTCGGCCAGTTTACAGTCGGGACACCTGCAAAACAGTTTATTAAAATTATCAGAACAACAAATTATTGATGCCTTAAAGGTTTTATATTTGTACTTAAGGCAATATGTGTTAAAAAGTAATAAGTTAAATCCACTTATTCAAGCTAGGGTAATTGGATTAGCAGGTGACGTGATGCACATGAGCCATAAATTGACTACAATGGCTAATGTAAACACTCAAGCATTGTGCCAAAATTATGTTTTACAATTCAGGCACGTGCTCGCACTTACTTAACGATTATACTCCTTGAGTTTAGTTCGCTTCAAAATCACTTAACATAAGAGAAGTAAAAGATATTATGGTCGACTTGGTGGTTAACTACGATACATTGCATCAGCTATATCGTGCCTATATGCCGTTTATAAAACCGGCTGGGTTATTTGTTGCAACCACAGAAAGTCATTTTTTAGGCCAAGAGCTCACCATTGCCTACCGTTTACCCAATACAAGCCAAGTAAATGAATTTAAGGGTTCGGTTGTGTGGATAAACCCCATAGGTGCTTCAGGTGGACGTCCAGCAGGTATTGGTATTAAAATTAAAACCGATCCTGAAAGCCATAAACATCATATCGAAAAGTTATTAGCACAAGAATTATCATCAGGTGATTTGACCTGCACCATGTAGCTCGGTATGCTCTGCATCCCATTTGTTTAAATCATCTTTTTTACTATGCTAATTGACTCACATTGCCACCTAGACCGTTTAAAAGCGGCCCCTGATCATGCTTCAATGCAAACGATAATGAATAATGCCAAGGCTCAAGGAGTCGATTATTTGCTATGTGTCAATGTGCGTCAGCAAGGTTTTGAGCAAATGCGTGAAAAAGTTGCGCAGTTTGATAATGTATTTTTATCATCTGGTGTTCACCCATTAGATGTTAAAGAAGGTTTAGATGTTGCACAAATCAGACGCTTCGCAACCGATCCTAAAGTTGTCGCCATTGGTGAAACAGGTCTAGATTACTTTTATGCCGATGAAACCAAGCAATTACAGCAGCAATGCTTTGAGCAACAGATTGCTTTAGCCGTTGAAGTGAACAAACCCTTAATAGTCCATACCCGTGATGCTAGAGAAGACACCATTGCCATGTTAAAAAATGGCCAAGCCGATAAAGTGGCTGGTGTGCTACATTGCTTTACTGAAACATGGGAGATGGCAAAAGCGGCTATTGATCTTGGTTTTTACATCTCAGTGTCTGGCATAGTTACCTTTAAAAATGCAGGTGATTTACGCAGTGTTATTCGTAAAGTCCCTAAAGACAGATTGTTAGTTGAAACCGATTCGCCCTATCTTGCGCCAGTTCCCCATAGGGGACAAGAAAACCAACCTGCTTACGTTAAAGATGTTGCCGAGTTTGTGGCTGAGCTGCGCGGCGAAAAATATCAGGATTTGGCGGATTACACATCAGAAAACTTCTTCACCTTGTTTAAAGATGCAGCCAAATTAGTGGGCAGATAATGACCAAGAAAAATGCTTAATTGAACTGTTATCAATATCAACAGCTCAAGATATTCAATGCATATCAACCAGCTTTTATTACACAGTTAATAGTATTAAATTTTAGACAAAAAAAGACTCAAAACGATCCAGTTGTTTTGAGCCTAGGGGAATGGCTCTTGCAGAGCCGTGCGCTAGAGTGGAGGGACATTGTGTACAAATTATAGACAGTGTTTTTTAGCTTTGCCTAAAAAATAAGTTTTATTTGCGTACTTCTTGTGGATTAATGATGATTTGCCAAACAAACTCGCTATTTATTAGATGATTAAGCTCGATTCGAATGAAAAATTAATTTGCCAGTATCGCTTATAATAATTGAGTAAAGATAAGCCTGAATTGCTTCAGGCTTTTTTATTGGGTCACTTTTTCAGGAAATAGTGACATTTAAGGCGATAAACTAAATGCTGGTTATTCAATGAAGGCAACATTATCCCTGACTAATTCCCGTGGAAGATTGTTTTTTAGTCGATGGCCCAAATGCTTTACCACACCTAAAACGCTTTGATGATAGCTAACCAACATTTCGCCCTGGGGATGTTGTGATAACCATTGCTGATTTTCAATACTGAAACTTGTTGTTTCAATGTCACGGCCCATCAAAAATTGTTGTGCTTGCTGGGCAGATAGTTCAATACAATGAGGGTTAGTTGCAGTCGTTCCAACTAAAGCCTGTATCGCTTCATGTTTGACTTTAAAACCTTTTTTCATCGCATCTGCCAGTTTTACACCTATACGTTGAAAGCGCATTTTTCCTATAAGTGTATTGAAACTATTCGGAAATAACCAAAACTCATCATCGCGTTGCATGACAAAACTGTCGGTAGGCAAGCTAATAGCAAAGCTGGCATTTAAATATTGTGTAATTGCCTGTATTTGTTTTTCTGACGCGGGTGTAAAAGGGAAGTTTTTTTGCAATTTTGGCTGCTTTTTAATCCGCTCAACGGTTGCCGTTTTTTTGATTTTAGCGACAAAGAAACCTTCACTATCAAATATTTGTGGCCAAACGTGTAAAAAACCTTCAGGGGTACAAGCTGCTTGTGCATTAGGGAATAAATCGTTCAATGGCATAAATTCTACCGCATCTGGGTAGGTTTGCTGCAAGTGATAACAAATTTGCTGATTTTCTAATTGGCTTAATGTACAGGTTGAGTACACTAAGGTTCCACCGGTTTTTAATGCTAGAAAAGCAGATTCAATTAAATCTTTTTGAGTATCAGCGATTGCTGTTACGTCACTAATATCCCAGTTTTTTAAGGCATTAGGGTCTTTTCTTACAGTACCTTCGCCGCCGCAAGGTGCATCCAATAAAATAGCATCAAAGGTATCATACAAATACTCGCCAAATACGCGACCATCAAAGTGAGTAAGGGCTACATTACTTGCGCCCATTCGCAACACATTAGCGTGCAACACTTTCACTCTGCTTGCTGAATATTCATTGGCAACTAATAGGCCTTGATTTTGCATCAAAGCAGCTATTTGGGTCGTTTTTGAACCTGGGGCAGAAGCCACATCTAAAATCATGTCTGGATGCGATATGCCATCGAATAATGCAGTAGGCGGTAACATTGAACTGGCTTCTTGAATGTAAAATAGTCCCTGAATATGTTCAATGAGATTACCAGGTTGCAATTCTTCATCATGGTTTATCCAAAATCCATCATTACACCAGGGAATAGGCTCAAATTGCCAGCCTTTAGGTTCCATTAACTGGATAAAGTTAGCACTGCTGATTTTTAAGGTATTAACTCGAATAGATTTACGCAATGGCTTATCGCAAATAGCGATAAACTCATCTAGGCAAAGATGTTCTGGTAATTCATTAGCGATGTGTTTGATAAAATTTGGATTTAATTGAACCATAATGCAGACATTGTTCACTCTCGTGGCATAATTAACAGGATCATATCACGGAATGTGACCGCTTGGGGGCATTGGGAAGACAAACCCATAACCATTTTAAAAAGGAAAGGGTGTGCTGAATCGAGTTTGGTTAGGTTTTTTTATCACTGCGGCGATTGCCATATTATTGCAGCTGATTTCAGGTAATGTAACGGTCTTAAACGATTCTGTTAGTGCACTATTTGCCAGCGCAAAGTTGGCGGCTGAAATCTCGCTTGGTTTGATCGGCGTTTTAGCGTTATGGATGGGCTTAATGCAAGTGGGTGAGAAAGCCGGCGTTGTGGGATTATTTGCCAAACTTTTCGAACCCTTGTTATCCAAATTAATGCCGGAAGTACCACGTGGTCATGCAGCTTATGGCAGTATTAGTATGAATTTAACCGCCAATATGCTTGGATTAGACAATGCTGCGACTCCTCTTGGGTTAAAAGCGATGCAAGACCTGCAAAGCTTGAACCCTAACAAAACTGTGGCGACCAATGCCCAAATTTTGTTTTTGGTACTCAATACTTCTTCTGTGACATTGGTTCCTGTTACGGTGTTTTTATACCGTGCTCAGCAGGGCGCGGCATCACCAGCTGAAATATTCCTCCCCATCTTGCTGGCAACTTGCGCATCGACATTTGTTGGCTTAACTGTGGTGGCGATTGTGCAACGTATCTCATTATTCAATAGCGTCATTCTTGGATACGGTGCGCTGTTGTTGTCATTATTAATGGCTTCGATGTTTTATTTGCTCAGCTTAAGCGCCGAGGCGATTGGCCAGGTGTCTAGCGTGTTAGGTAATGGCATTTTATTACTGCTGGTTCTCAGTTTTGTGATTGTGGCGGGCATAAAAAAAGTGGCCATTTATGATGAGTTTATTGAAGGCGCCAAAGGCGGCTTTGATCAGGCAATTAAGCTTATTCCTTATCTGTTAGCAATGCTGTTAGCCATTGGATTACTCAGGGCATCTGGTGCACTCGATTATGTGTTGCAAGGATTGGCAGGCTTAGTGTCTTGGATGGGTTATGACACACGCTTTATCGATGCGATGCCCACCGCCATTATGAAGCCTTTCAGTGGTTCGGGCGCTAGAGCTATGATGTTAGAAACCATGGATCATCACGGTGTTGACTCATTTGCAGGGCGATTGGCGGCAATATTTCAAGGCAGCACAGAAACGACCTTTTATGTTTTAGCGGTTTATTTTGGCTCTGTGGGTATTCGAAATGGACGCCATGCGCTAAGTTGTGGCTTAGCGGCAGACTTAGGCGGCATCATTGCGGCCATTGCGGTGTGTTACTGGTTTTATGGTTAGGCTGAACTTTGCTTTATAGTCTTGTAAAGCTTTGCCAGCTAGTATGCTCGGCTGACTCAAACACACGGCTGACTCAAATAAGAGTCGTACCTTATCCGCATGCAGAGTGCGAATAAGGTGACAGGTTAAGTGGCTGATTATTGCTGCTGATAAAAGTGATGCAATAATGTATTGATTTGTTCAGGTTGTTCAACCATGGCTAAATGCCCAGCATCAGCAAGATGATGTAAGCTTGCGCCATCAATATCATCACTCATTAAGTAACTTTCTAATACGGTTCTCAGTTGATTTTCTACGCCGATGATAACCAGAGTCGGTAAAGTTAATTGCTCTACCAACTCCATGGTGTCACGTTTATAAATAGCCATGTGGGCAAAACGGCTTAATACTGGGATCTGCTGGCTATCGATATTGCTTAACTGTTGGCTTAATTGATTTACAAGATTGATATCCTGTTGTCCCTTAGCGAACATCAAGGTGCTGATCGTGTTGGCGAGTTCTTTTGTGATAGTTTTTGTTTGGTTCATTACGTCTAACCACTGCTGATACTTGACGCAATTGACTTCTGGTTCAAAGCCAATAAATGCATTAAGCATGACCAGTGATTTTACTTTTGATGGTTGTTGTAACACCATTTCTGCAGCGATTGCTGCGCCACAACCGTGACCAACAATATGATATTGGGCAATTTCTAAATCAGCTAATAGCTGCGTTATATGTGTAGCCACATCAATTAAGTTTCTTGTTTTTGCTGGAATGGTTTTATTGTCTCCATGGCCCCACAAGTCAATCGCAATACAGCGGTAGTGCTCACTTAGATACTGCACTTGGGCTTGCCAAATGTGCTTATCAGCAAATAAACCATGCAATAACACAATCACATCACCTTGACCATTGTCGGTGTAATGCAATGGTTGTTGGTCGATTAAACCTTGTTTTGAATTGGATAACATAATAAAACTCAATAATGAATGAAAATGGCTTTGATGATTGTTCGCTGCCAGTAAAAATATAACCCAAAAATAATCAGGGTGGTGGATGTCAGCAGCCTAATTTATTGAACTTGTTTATCGCTACCTATCAGTTTTATGCATAGTTAAAAAATGCAGTACTTGATGAACTGATCCAATATAGTTATTGGTTAACATGGTGGATGAGCAACAAATTTAACGTAATGGCTAACCAGTTTGTCAAGTTGAGTTAATGTAGGCTGCTTTAGCTCAAATTCGGCATTATCCAGTACTTTTGCTAAGTCTTGTCCGCAAAATAGGCTAGTGTAACCGCTAGCGATAGGAAAGTAACTTAAATGCCATTCCTCAGTGCTGACGCCACTTTTTCCGTGTTGAAAAGGAAAGTAAAAACCAAATTGCTGTGCGTTTTGCAGTAACCACAGATATAAGCTGTGGCAAGGGCCACCAGCTTGATATTCTTTGGCGACTAATTGCAAATTATCACGGTTGATATTATTGGCGTCATACACATCGATATCTGTGCCCCAATGATGTCGAGATGTACCAGGAAGTGCAGACCAAAGTAAAATTGAGTCGATAATTTGTTGTGATGACAAAGACATGAAGTCAATTGGTTGATGCTGTAAATCAAGCAATTGACGTTTGCCTGTTGCTTTGGCATTCCAAATAGATAATTGTTTATCAAAACTGCGATATGCTGAGCAGATGGCAAGTTGAATGCCATCTTTTTGTGCCGCAGTTCGCATAGCCGCAAATGCCGTCGCGGTATCGCTTTGTAATAGTAAAGATTCAAACTCAACTAATGCAGATGCATCCAAGCCATATAGTTTTGGATGCATAATTGTTGAGTTTGTCGCCTCGCTAATTGTACCTAGTCGCACAATAGTTTTTCCAATATACGCTCATAACAAAGGGTGAGTAACTCAAGATCCGCAGTACTGACACATTCATTGATTTTGTGAATAGTCGCATTAACAGGACCTAGTTCAATAACCTGCGCACCAGTAGGGGCAATAAAACGCCCATCAGATGTGCCACCTGAGGTTTGTGGATCGGTATCATAGCCAGTGATTTCACGAATACTTTGCTTAGTGGCTTCAAGTAATGGTCCATCGCCGGTTAGAAATGGTAGACCATTGAATACCCAATTAATGTCGTAATCTAATCCGTGCGCGTCTAATAAACTCAGTACTCGCTGGATCAATTCTTCAGCAGTCACTTCGGTTGAGTATCTAAAGTTAAACATGACCTGGAGGTCACCAGGGATCACATTGGATGCCCCCGTTCCACCGTTGATATTCGCTATTTGAAAACTGGTCGGAGGGAAAAACTCATTGCCGTTATCCCAGTGCATTTGTGCCAGTTCTGCTAATGCCGGTGAAGCTTTATGAATGGGGTTGTCTGCTAGGTGAGGGTAGGCAACGTGCCCTTGAATACCTTTCACCGTTAGGTTGCCTGTTAAGCTACCTCTGCGACCATTTTTCACCACATCACCCAGTTTGTGGGTTGATGAGGGTTCGCCAACTAACGCCCAGGTAATTTTTTCATTACGGGCTTCAAGGGTTTCAATCACTTTGGGCGTGCCATTAATGAATGGGCCTTCTTCATCACTTGTGATCAAATAGGCAATTGAGCCTTTATGATCAGGATGCTTGGCGACAAAGCGCTCAGTGGCAATGATCATAGCCGCCAAAGATCCTTTCATATCGGCAGCACCACGGCCATGCAAATAGCCATCAATAATGGTCGGGTCAAAAGGTGGTGTATGCCAACGACTTAAATCGCCTGTAGGCACAACGTCAGTATGGCCTGCAAAGCAAAAAACAGGAGCTTCAGTACCGCGACGAGCCCACAAATTAGTGGTATCGTGAAACACCATAGATTCGATATTAAATCCAATTTTACTCAGGTGTTCGGCCATTAATGGCTGGCAACCTTCATCGAGTGGCGTTACCGAGGCGCGAGAAAGTAAATTTTTGGCTAAATCAATAACACTACTCATTATTTGAACCACGCTTGATAGTCAGCATCTTTGAAACCAACCATTACCTTGGATTGGCTTTCTAGTACGGGACGTTTGATTAGGGTTGGGTGTTCCAGCATTAAAGCGATGGCTTTTTGTTCGGTCAAATCGGTTTTTTGAGCTTCATCAAGGCCTCTAAAACTGGTACTACGCTTGTTAAATACCGTTTCCCAACCTAGGATTTGACACCATTGAGCAACACTTTCCTGAGTCAGAGGTTGTTCACGAAAGTCATGAAATTGGTGGTCAATGTTATGTGCTTCTAACCATTTACGCGCTTTACGAACTGTATCGCAATTTTTAATACCATATAACTTCAATCTGAATACTCCCTTAATGATTTACTGCGCTTTGGGGTGTGATGCAACATTGTGGCATTGTGAATAAGCTTGAACAAGATAAAGGCGCGTGTTTGAAGATATTTCACCCATTATTGATGACAAAAATGAAAAAAGCAGATATTCAATATCTGCTTTGTGTCACTCACATCTCGTGAGTTCTGTGAGGTAATTTAAGGGCTATCTTTTCTATGACAGCTGAACGGTAAAAATAATGTCTTTACCTGCGGTAACATGACCTTGCGGGGACTTATCTAACCCTTTAATGTCTTCCATATTAGCAAGTACCACAGGGGTTAATAGGCTTTCCACTTGTCCCTGTAAGAAGGCTAAATCAAAAGACAAAATCGGCTCACCGGCTTTAACTTGTTGCCCTTCTTCGGCAAGTCGTTTAAAACCATTACCACGAAGCTCTACAGTGCCAACGCCAAAGTGAACAAAAAGTTCTAACCCCTGTGGCGACTCAATGCTAAAAGCATGATTGGTCTCAAAAATCTTTCCTATGGTGCCGTCAATGGGTGCCAGAATAAATTCACCTTCGGGATTGATGGCAATACCATCACCCACGATTTTTTCAGCAAATACCACATCGGGTACTTTTTCGATTGGCACAATTTGTCCTGAAACCGGCGCATAAATAGCGATACCACCAGTGAGTTCTGGTTGGCCTGAAATTAGTCGTCGAATACGGCTTAAAAATCCCATTAGAGCAAGCCTCTTGTTATTGTTGTTTTGATTATAGTTGTCTATTGGCAACTTATAACACATTCTAAGCTCAACTAAATACTCTGATTAATCTTAAATCGACCGTATCAGTGTGTATTAGCATAGTTGGCGGGGGTTCTATTTGCCGAATAAGTGTTTACTGCTTACGTTAAACGATTTTATGGCTTCGTCAATCGCTGCGTTGGTAATAAGTTGCTTAACCGATTGAGCATGCTGATAAAAAGCACTGAAATTACCCTCGACAATACGCGCTTTAACCGCAAGTAAACTGGCGGGATTAATGCTAAGTTCATTCAATCCCAAACCCATCAACAATGGTAAGACGTTTGCATTGCTTGCGAGTTCCCCACATAAACAGACTTTAACCTTTGCCTGATGGCATTTTTCAATCGTCATGGCAATTAATCTGAGTACCGCTGGTGATAATGGCGGATATAAGTTAGCTAATTTGAGGTTAGTACGATCAGCTGCAAGAGTATATTGCGTTAAATCATTACTGCCAATACTGACAAAATCTAAATAGGGCAACATACTTTCTAATGATAAAACCGCTGCAGGCGTTTCAACCACAATGCCATATTTAACACTGCCAAATTTTTTGCCTTGCTCAACCAGTTGTTGTTTTGCCTGCTCTATTAGCTCAAATGCCTGAAGCAACTCTTCAATTTGACTTACCATAGGGAACATTAATCGAATGTCACCATGGCAGGCTGCCCGCAAAATTGCTTTAGTTTGCACAATAAACATTTTAGGGTTGAGCAGACTGTAACGAATACCTCTTACCCCGAGTGCGGGGTTTTCTTCAGTATGCTGCTGTAAGCAAGGAATGTCTTTATCCGCGCCAACATCAAATGTTCTAATGGAAAACGTTTGTCCATTTAATGCTTGTAACGCATCTGTGTAAAGTTTGTATTGCTGGTCTTCATCAGGCAATGCCTGGGCATTCATGAGTAAAAATTCTGTTCTGAATAAGCCAATGCCTTCAGCTCCAACCAACATTAGTGAACTAATATCACTTAAATTACCCACATTGGCACGTAAAGTTAAGGCATGACCATCAAGGGTGTGGCTCGGTTTATCTTTGTACACCAGTAACGCTTGCTGCTGCTTGAGATGTTCTACGTGCTTATGCTCAAGCGATATTTGCATTTCAACATCAGGTTGGATGTAAAGCACACCTTCAATGGCGTCGAGGATCAACACTGCACCATCTTCAATATGACTGTCTTGGCTGGACCAAGGACAATTGAGTAACGCAGGAATACCGGCTGAGCGGGCTAATATAGCGGTGTGACTGGTTAAGCCTCCTGACTCTAATACTATGCCTTTAATAAACTTAAGCGGCAGCATGGCAAAGTCGGCGGGGGTGAGGTCATCTGCCAGTAAAATGGTATTTTCAGTGAGTGTTGATAAATCGTGCTGACTTTTTCCCTGCAAAGTGGTGATCAAACGCTTGGCGAGTAACAAAATATCTTGGCTACGATTAGCAAGATAGGGATCGTCAATATCGGCAATGGCCAATGCTTGCTCGTTAAAAATACGTTCTACTGCTACAGCAGCACTGACGCGATATTGTTCAATATGCTGCTGTATGTCAGTAACAAGTGTTTCATCTTCAAGCTGCAATATATCGGCATCAATTAATTGAAACGTATCGCAAGAGGAACAAACCCGTTGTTGACAGTCTTGAAGGTAGCTAATGAGATGAAGAATAGCTTTTTTTAAGGCGTCTTTTTCAGAATCGATATTGGCAATAGGCAGTAAACGCAGATCAAGTGGTTGAGGGTGGGGACTAATATTGAGTGCTTGTCCAAATGCTACACCCGTTGATACCACAATGCCATTTACCTGCATGATAACCTCTTAGCTTAAGGTAATGAGAAGTTCTGAAACCCTTTCAACGGCTTGTTGAGCCTGCTCACCTTGGGCTATTACCGTTACCTCAACACCCTGGTATAACCCAAGGGTTTGTAGTTTAAATAAACTTTTAGCACTCGCTTGTTTACCATTACATTCAACTATCACATCACAATCAAAGCTTTTTGCCTCTTTAACCAGTAAAGCGGCTGGTCGAGTGTGAATACCATGTGGCGCGGTAATAGTAACGGTTTTTTGATACATATTGATGAGGCTCTTTTAAAGGACTAAGACTAAAACCGAATTACTATACCTTAATGTACTAAGCCATCAAAGCAAGCAATTCGACTGACTTTTTTGTTGGCTAAATCTTAAATTGTTTTAACGTATTGTCCATTTTTTGGCTGATGTTTTGTAACGCATTTGCTTCATGTTCATTGACTTCATTGGCTTTGACCACTTGGGCGGTGAGATCTGAAATCGCATTGATGTTGATATTAACCTCTTCGGTTACCATTGCTTGTTGCTCGGTGGCGCTAGCTAATTGGTTGGTCATATCATTAATATTGCCGACCAGCGATAAGATAATAGCCATCGCCTCGCTAGATTGGCGAGCCTTTGACTGCAAGTCGTCAGACTGTTGTAACGTTTCGCTATTGCTTTGCTTCAATAAAGCGATGCCTTGATGAATTTTTGCAACGATTTGATTGATCTCATTGGTTGAATCTTGAGTCCTATTGGCCAGAGCCCTGACTTCATCGGCTACAACCGCAAATCCACGGCCATGGCTGCCAGCTCTTGCCGCTTCAATTGCAGCATTTAGTGCAAGGAGGTTAGTTTGATCTGCGATGCCTTTAATAACGTCTAAAATTGAGCTAATTTCATTAGAAGATTGCGACAAGGTCTCACTGACCTCTACGTTATGACGTAATTCGTTGCCTAGTGCTTCACTTTGGCTAACCGTTAATTGCATCAATTGCTGCCCATGTTGAGCTTGGGTTGTTACTGCGCTGGCACTTTCTGCCGTTTGCTGGGTATTACGCGCCATATCTTGAGTGGTCATCAGCATTTCATGAATGGCAGCGGCCACGCTTTGGGTTTCTTGATTGACGTTTTGGCTACTGTGTTGAGAGGTGCTTACCGATGTTAATAATTCTCTGGCATTAATATTTAATTGCTGACCAATTGGGTTTAGCTCGCCAACCACATTGGCAATTTTTATCACAAACAAATTGAAGGCTTTAGCTAATTCAGAGACTTCATCTTTGCCATTTTCATTTAGGCGGCGGCGTAAATCACCTTCACCTGCGGCAATGTCCTGCATGGTCGCAATAACAGTATTGATGGGGGTCGTGATTGAACTATTCAGTAATAAGAAAAAGATGAAAATCGGCACCGATATCATCAGCATAATAATCAAATAATTGATGGTGATGCGTGTAAGGTTAGTGTTTATATCATCGGTGTTTGCGTTTGAGACAACGAAATATCCTCGTTGACGATCATATTGTGCGGTCAGTAAGCGGGTATGCGAGCGGCCGTTAATATTGAATTCAATTGTGGCATTGGCATGGGATTGATTTTTAGCTTGATCAAGTAAATGGCTGACACTAAATTTACCTTTGGTATCGGTTAATTTGGCAATATGGGTCGTAAAAAGTGGATCTGATGTTTGCGACAGTAATTGTTGGTGACTATCAAATAGATAAATGGGATTTTGACTGTGTTGATTGATACCGTCGAGTAGCTCAATAAGTTGATTATCATCATATTGACTTGCTGTTAACTCATTTGCTGTTGCAATGAAAAGGGCAATATTGCTTTCTAATTGATGGTGTTTCTCATGGATCAAATTGTCATATTGTTCTTTGACGGAAAAACTGCCAAAACACACAGTGCCGATAGCTGCTAAAATAAGCATAATGAACAAACGTTTTAATATAGTTAACTGCCGTAATGATGCGATCATTTCTGCCCTCAAGTGGTCAAATCAAGATGAGGCTAGGATATAAGAGTAAGCAGAGTTTGTAGTGTTTATTGTCATAAATTTGTGAGGTTAGAACAAATTTTTTCTAAAACGTTGTCCCACGGCTAAGCTATTAAAATTAACCTTAAATCAATAGGTTAATCGTTAATCACTTTTTTTAGCTGACTTATTGAGCTAAAGAGTTGTTTTAATTTTGATTTTTTATCATTTTACCCGCAAGATTAGAACAATTATAAAAATAAGGTGTCCCCCATGAATGCATATCAAACCGTTAACAATGACGATATTTTGTTAAAACTCTGCCATTCAGTTTCCCATGTACTTTCCAGTACCAGTGCAAGCCATGTTACCCACGCTGGTATGGTGCAGTCTATTTCACGTACCCGGTTAAAACCTGACTTAGGCTGTTTTTCTATTTTTGATGGCGGCTTTTCAGGCCTAGTTGTGATCAACTTTTCAGCAGATGCCGCAATTGAGATATACCGCCGTTATATGATTAATATGGGCATGCCAGAAACTGAATTGGCTTTTTCGCACACTTCAGATGATGTTGCCAACGTAATGGGCGAGTTGATGAATCAAATTTTAGGTGATTTCATCGGCAAAATTTCGAAAGAACTGCAAACCTCTATTAGTCAAAGTCAACCTAAAATGTTAACCATAAACAAAGAGTTAACTATTTCTGTTGATACTAATCTTGATAACGCAGTCGCGCGTCGTGTGTCATTTCGCACTGAAAACAATCATATTTTCTACCTCGAATTTGCAATGGATAAAACTGAATTCATGCGTTCTGAAGATTTTGAAATGGATGAAGAGTTTGATCCAGATTCATTATTTGAAAGCCATCGTCAAAGTGAATCCAAGGCACCGAAATCATCTAAACCCACACCCAAGCAAGATACTAACGTAAAAGGGGTTGCCATTGCCGAAGCCGATAATTTACTTGATGAGTTAGGTCTTTAATATCGAACAGTTATGTGTAACTTGAATCAGGCAAGGCGATAAACATGGCATCTAAAGCTACATCCATTGATATTGCTTATCGCGCAGGCGTTTCCCAATCTACGGTTTCACGCGCGTTAAGAAACAGCCCATTAGTCAATTTAGAAACTCGGCAACGCATTCAAGCAATTGCCAAAGAAATGAATTACAAAGTGGATAAGAACGCCAGTAATTTACGGACTCAAAATAGTCACACTCTGGCGCTGTTAATTTGTGAAGATCCCACCAATGATGACTCAATGATTAACCCTTTCTTTTTATCTATGTTGGGGTCAATCACGCGAGCAACCGCGCAACAAGGTTATGATTTATTAGTGTCATTTCAACAGCTTTCAAGCGATTGGCATGCTGATTATGAAGACAGCAATAAAGCGGATGGTATTATTTTATTAGGCTATGGCGACTATATGGATTACGCCCATAAGCTTGAAAAACTACTCGCACAAAATACCCACTTTGTTATTTGGGGTGCCGAACATAATAATAAATCAGTGTTATCTATTGGTTGTGATAATCATCAAGGTGGGGTGATTGCCACTGAGCATATGCTGGCCCAAGGCAGAAAACATATCGCATTTTTAGGGGATTCATCCAGTCATAGTCCTGAATTTAGAGATCGCTATCTTGGTCATTGTGAAGCCTTGAAAGCCCAGCAAATAAAACCGAACAAGCAGTTACAATTTGATGCGATAAGCACTGAAAGTTCGGGATTTGATGCTGCTAATGCACTATTAGATAAAGGGATAGCGTTTGATGCCATCTTTGCTGCCAGTGATTTAATTGCCATTGGTGCATTACGGGCATTGAAGAAGCGTGGAGTAAACGTGCCATCTGATGTTGCAATTATTGGCTATGATGATATTCCAGTGGCCAGCTTTGCTAATCCCTCTTTGACTACCATTAAGCAAAATACACAACTAGCAGGCGAAATACTGGTTGAAAGTTTATTAAAACTGATCCGAGGCCAAGACGTTTCTCCTATGTTGATCCCAACTAATCTTGTTGTGCGGCATTCATGTGGGGCAACCTCAGATTAATTTTGAGGTAAGGGTATTCAGCTAACTCAGTAACACACTGTTATCCAGTGTGTTCAAGTTGCAATCATCATTAAAGGACTGAGAGATTCAATGCTAATACGACCATTTAGACACTTGATTAAACCAATAATCCTCCCTATTTGTCTTATGAGCAGCTTAGTAAGCTTGTATGGTTTCGCACAAGATTTAGAACCCCGCAGTTATTCGAATATCCCAATTGATATGCACTTTGTGGTAGCCGGTTATGGCCGTTCTCAGGGCGGTTTATCGCCAGCGCCTGAAGTGCCGGTCAAAGACTCTGATGTGGAAATCAATGCCGGGGTTTTAGGCTATGCCGCAACGTTTGATTTAGGCGGCAGCTCGTCAAAATTCGACATGGTGGCAAGTCGGGTTTGTCTTAGTGGCTCGGCAATATTTCAGGGTGAATATGTTGAAGCTGAACGTTGTGGTTATAGCGACCCAACATTCAGATTAACCTGGAATTTTTATGGTGCACCGTCTTTAACTCGTCAAGAATTTGCCCAATACAAAGAAGGCTTTGTGATGGGGGCGAGTTTGCAAGTGACCGCGCCAATTGGTGATTATGATGCCAGTAAGTTAGTGAATATTGGTGCTAATCAATGGGTATTTAGACCCGGGTTTGGTGTGTCATATAAAGTAGGCGATTGGTATTACAGCGCAAATACTACGGTACGCATCTATCAAGACAACGATGAGTTTTATAACGGGATTTATTTAGAGAAAGCACCTCAATATTCACTTCAAGGCCATCTTATTTACAGTTTGGCTAAAGGTCAGTGGGTATCTTTAAGTGCAAATTACTTTATCGGTGGTGAAACCCGTAAAAATGGTGAGGATGCCAACGATGAACAGGACAACTCGCGTTTTGGTCTAACTTATTCATTAGCGTTAAATCAACAACATAGCCTTAAGTTTTATGCCAATACTGGTGTAATTACGCGCATTGGCAACGATTTCGACTCATTTGGTTTACTTTGGCAATATGCGTTATAACGCGCTTAAAAAGGAATAACGAGATTATGGCTGGTGCAAGTTTATTAACATTACTTGATGATATTGCAACGATTTTAGACGATGTTGCGGCTATGAGTAAAGTTGCCGCACGTAAAACGGCAGGGGTGTTGGGTGATGATTTAGCATTAAATGCCCAGCAAGTTTCCGGTGTGGCTTCTGAGCGGGAGTTACCCGTGGTATGGGCTGTTGCGAAAGGATCTTTTCGTAATAAGCTGATATTGGTGCCCGCGGCATTATTGATCAGCGCTTTTATTCCCTGGGCCATTACGCCGCTGTTAATGTTTGGTGGCTTATTCCTGTGTTACGAGGGCTTCGAAAAATTACACCATTCCTACACTCACAGAAATCAACAACATCAGCAAGATGATCAAGCCGCAGAGCGCAAACTCGCTCAAGATGTGAAAGATTTACAGCTTTATGAACAAGAAAAGGTCAAGGGGGCTATTCGAACCGACTTTGTGCTTTCTGCTGAAATTATCGCTATTAGTCTAGGCGTTGTTGCCGAGTCAGATTTAATGAGCCAATTTTTAACCTTGTCCGTTATTGCAATAGTGATGACCGTTGGCGTTTATGGTTTAGTGGCGGGAATCGTAAAAATAGATGACCTCGGTTTTTATCTTAATAAGCGTCAGGGTGAGGGCGTATTGACCCGCTTTGGACGATATATCGGTTTGAAGCTGATTCTAGCAGCCCCATACCTGATGAAAACATTAACCGTGGTCGGTACGATAGCCATGTTCATGGTAGGTGGCGGTATTCTTACCCACGGGTTACATGCCGTGGGCGAGTCATTTGAGCACGCAGCAACATGGGTGTCGCAACTTGACTATATAGGTGCTGTATTAGGCGCTATGACACCCAGTGTATTAAATGCGTTGTTTGGGGTTGCAGCAGGGGCGATAGCATTGGCCTTGATGGCAGCGGTGCAAAAATTACGGTCATAGCTAGGTTCACATTAATGTGTAGCACTTTTATGCTTAGTTGAGCGGTGTTAGGGGAGTTTGGTTTAATGTCTAGCTGCGCAGGAATTGGTTATGTCTGTTTGAGCTTTTACCTTTATGGTAATCAATTGCCTGAGCATCCCAGCGGCAGGCAATGGGTTAGATTGACGTTATGGTCTTCCATAATTGAGCAGAGATAAATGAATTAGACTGTGGGTGTCTGTCACTCACTTTTGCCCTAACGTTTGCTTGGAAATATGGCCTCAATTCAAATTAAGCAACCCATCTTTAAATACAGACGACTAATGATGCAAAATCGAAAAGACAAAATATCAGCTACTGGTCAGCCTAGGGCAGGCAATTGTGTGGATTACCGTTATGGCCCACTGTGACTTAATCAACAAAAATCAAAGTAAAATATTGAATTAAATATATAAACTAGGTTAAATTATAAAAAATTAAGGACAGAGTTGGGTTATCTCGAACATAATCATCGAGCACGCCATTTAGGGAAGAAGAAGCCATTCAATAACTTGAACCGCTCGACTCCCTTTTTAATGTTTACTCAACCCCACTAATTTCTATGTTTGATAAATTCGCCCGCTTTCATTTATACCTGTACATTTATACAGTTGTAATGATTTTCGGCAAATTGACGAAATATAAGGTCAAAAATCATTCATAAGTAGTAGATGTTATTGAAGTGATGGTTTTATAAGATGTTAATTTTTTAATGTTTTTTCAGCAAGCAAGTCGAAAAATAATATTGAAAAACATTTTGCACGCTTTGTTTTGCGATTTTTGAAATAAAAAGTGCTTTACATCAATAAGATAGCAAATTTAGGATGTTATTAATCAATAACTTGAATGGCCGACATTGAATGATGCGCCGTTCAATAAGCTGTTAAGTGCTTTGGAGATATCGCGCATTAAGATAGTAATAGGGAGTTTTATTTCTGTTGGTCTCGTCGAGGCCTTAAGTGATTACCTCATTTATATTCAGGTGATCTTACCAATGTTACCTGAAGTTCAGGCTGTACCAGTTTTTTGGTGGCTTGTCTTATTTTCTCCTCTTATTGCTGTCTGCATTGTTATCGGTGGGCTGTCTAAATCGGTAAAAGGTATAGTTCCACTTGCCATTTCAGCTTCAATTTCTATGCATTTATATAATCAAATTGCTGCAATACTCAATCTTCCTGGTCATGCTAAAAGCTGGGCATATGAAGCTCCCTTAAAGTTTTGGTCTATTGGTCTAGGCCTTCAGGCAATGTTTTGCTTCTTATTAATGCTCATTGGTTATGCTATCGTAACGTATTATGTACATCGCAAAGTCAGCACTTAACAAGCGCGTGCAATCTGACCTCCGGCCACTGTCACCTTTTGTGCAAAAAGCCGCACAAAAGGCGCCAGTAGCCTCCGGCAGTTGACGCGGGCGTTAAGTGGTAACCGAGTTCGAGATGCGATTACTTATACTTTTAATATCAATTCTTCCGCTAAATGCGTTTGCAGAAGTGTCGGATAAAATTGCATCTATACCCTTAATGTGGGTTCAGGCAGTGATTTTTGGCGGTATAGGTTTTTATCTGGCTTCTAGAAAGTGGTGGCTTTCCATCGTTGGTTTTATATTATTTTTTGCAATGGCTATCGGCACATACGATATGCAATCTGACAAATTCATGAAGGTTGCTGTTATCAAAGAGCAAGGAGAAATCTACTTTGCTATAGGTTATATCACGTCAATTATTGTCGCAGTTTTAACTACATTCGGTATTTTGTATGGTTATTGGCGTAAGCCTACAAAATGCACTTAACAAGGCCAAGCAACATAGTTCGCTGCGCTCTCTGGACAGCCTTGCGCTTGCGCCTTTTGTGCATGGCTTCGCCATTGTTGCACAAAATTCACAATCACAAGTCTGCCGTTGTTGGCGGCGTTAGGGTCCAAAAAAAGGATAGCTATACGTGACAGAGATTTTTGAATTTTTTAATCAAGGCTGGGTTGGCTCACTTATAGGTGTAATAGGCATCATTCTTGGTATTTTTGGTATCTTTTCATACAGAATTTCAAAGAGCGTTGCTAAACCTTCGTATCAAAAATCGTCACTGAGATTAATTGGAAGAAACGAAGATAACCTGCCTAAAGATGTAAAGGTGACCTATAAGGGTAATGAAGTAGATAGGCTCACAAAAACAACACTAACCATTTGGAATAATGGCACCGAAACACTGGATGGTAGTGATGTGGTCGACTCCGATCCTTTGCTAATATCTTTTAAGGAAAATGACAAGATATTGAGTTACAAAATCCTAAAGAAAACAAAGGATGCTAATGCGTTTTCTTTAATCAATTGTGAGGATGCTACTAACAAACTACGTTTAGAATTTGAATACTTAGATCCTAAAGATGGGGTTGTCATTGAACTGCTACATGATAGTGAAGAAAGGTATCCAACATTTAGCGGAACAATTAAAGGTCTGCCGTCAGGTTTTGTTGATCAAGGCCGAGTTATGCAGAGAAAACGAAATAATTTGAAAGGCCCATTAAAAATCTTGCTAGATAGACCAAAACTTGTTTTTGTTACTGCTATTGTGATCGGATTAGCCATGACTCTCTTTGGCCTTTTACCACAAGAAGCTAGAGATTTTATCGTTGGATTTTTGTCTGATAGCTCGGCTCAAAAGTCAATTGAACAGCAACCTATATTTTTTGTCGTTTTGGGCGTGATATACGCTGCAATGCCCGCTTTTGTGCTTTGGACACGTCGAAAGAAGTACCCTAAACAGTTGGACGTATCAGAAATTGAACCCTAACAAACCACTGCACACGGAAATTTTACTCGCTACGCTCACAAAATTCCGGTGAGTGGGGCGTTAGGCATCAAAGGACATATATGAGCACTCTGAAAATAAGAGTTTTAAATAAGGAGGACTGGGGAATTTATAAAGAACTCCGGCTCTTATCTCTTCAAGACTCACCCGATTCGTTTGGTAGTACTTATGAACATGAGATTAAATTTTCTAACGAAGAGTGGATTTCTCGTCTTGATCACGATAATCGGGCGAATTATGCATTGCCACTTATTGCTGAGTTAAATGGTGTAGCAGTAGGTTTAGCTTGGGGGCTGCTTCACAATCCGTATGATAAAACGGCTCATATTTATCAAATGTGGGTTTCTCCTAGTGTTCGCGGACAAGGTGTAGGTCGTTTACTGTTGAAAAAAATCATCTCGTGGGCAAAAGAATTTGATTTTGAGAGTATTTCTTTAGCAGTAACAACTACCAATATTGCTGCTGTTCATTTATATAAAACTACTGGTTTTGAGCCTTATGGTTCATTAGAAAGGCTCCGAGAGATATCAGCATTGTATGCTCAACCCATGAAATTGAAATTGTGCGATAATGCTGCCTAACAAAAACAATCACTTGACGCATTACGGCTTGTCATCATTTTTGCAAAAGAAAAGGCGCAAAAATAAAGCCAAACCTATGCGCAAGTGTTGTAGGCGTTATGTTTCAAAAGAGAATTAAGCTATGGAATACGCTTCAGGGCTAATCAAGTTAAAGCCCGGAACAGAAGATAAAGTTGAGGAGTGGCGCAGCACGATAGCATCTCGCTTAAATGAAGCTGCAGCCACTCTACGAGATGAAGAGGTTCAGATTGAATCTTGGTTTAAGGTTGAACTAAACGGGGAAAAATATCTTCTCTGGTATCTGCGAGCCAAATCAATCAGGCGAGTATTTGAGGTTTCAATGCAGCTGAAACACCCAATTGACAAGTTTCACTACGAGCTTATGGCCGAGATTGCTTCCGATAATGGGAACATATTGGCCGAGCCGCTAATTGATATTCCACGCAATGAAACATAACAAGTTGCTGTTGTCGCGCTGCGCGCTGCGCGCTGGGACTGCCTACGCTGCGCTTCGGCAGCCCCAAAGCAAAGCGTTATGAGCTTCCAAGAATTAGAAGGAAAATATGGCAGTTTTAGAAATTCTGACTGCACTGGATCCAAGGCTTAAGGTTAAAGCGGAAAAGGTGCAAGATATTACGACGGTACAAACATTAATAGACGATATGTTGGAAACGCTATATGCGACTGACAATGGTATCGGTTTGGCGTCGACTCAAGTTGGTCGTAAAGAGGCAGTTGTTATTATCGACCTTTCAGAAAGTCGAGATGAACCGTTAATTTTGGTTAACCCAGAAGTGGTTAGTGGCTCGGATAAAGTATTGGGTCAAGAAGGTTGTTTATCAGTTCCTGATTACTATGCAGACGTAGAGCGTTTTACTTCAGTTGTTGTGACTGCTTTAGACCGCGAAGGTAAGCCAATAACCATCGAAAGTGATGAGTTTCTAGCCATCGTAATGCAGCACGAAATAGATCATTTATCGGGTAATCTATTTATTGACTATCTTTCGCCACTTAAGCGTCAAATGGCTATGAAAAAGGTTAAAAAGTACGTTAAAGCGCACTCTTAACCTCGCACATAACAAACGCCTCAAGCGGGACTGTCAACGCGTGGCGTTTCCAGTCCCAACGCGATGCACTAAGAAGGGGAAGCCCTTTTTACTTTGAAAATACTATAACCCCGTCTCAATACCTCTTAAAGCGCACTAAAAAAACCACAAAACTGCATGTTAAATAATAATCGAAACATCACTAAATAATTGAATCAAAATATAGAGTCAGATATTGTTTGTTCATTAATCAAAATAAATTATAAAACGAGTAATTCTACAGGCTCGTTAGACCTTCGGGGAGAGAAACTTCATGCCCACTCGGCGCACCTTCATTAAATCATCTGGTCTTCTCACCGCAGCCACTCTGCTTGGCGGAGTGAAAGGAGTATTCGCGATGGCGAATAGTAAAGACGTTTGGTTCATGCCAGACGAGAGTGACCCACACCAGCGTACATGGATGGCTTTTGGAGCCAGCCGAGTAATATGGGGTAAGAAGCTATTGCCAGAAGTGCAGCGCAACTTGGCGACAATTGCTCTGACCATAGCAAAGTACGAGCCTGTTTCAATGCTGGTTCGCCAATCTGACTTGCAATTAGCCCAACAACTGGTGGGGAACAAGGTTGAGCTGATTGTCTGCCCGCTTGATGATTTGTGGATGCGCGACACGGGCCCAGTTTTTGTCGTGACGGAGAATGGTGACAAAGCAGCGGTTGACTTCAATTTTAACGGATGGGGAGAGAAGCAGGACTTTGACTACGATGCTGAAGTCGCCTCGTTCGTTGCTCAACATGCTGCTGTACGACGTATCCAGACCGACTTAGTACTTGAAGGAGGCGGTATCGAGGTTGATGGGCACGGTACGGCGATCATTACCGAGAGTTGCGTGCTAAACGACAACCGCAATCCGGGTGTGAGTAAAGCTCAGTGCGAGCAGGAACTGAAGCGGTTACTTGGGTTGGAGAAGATCATTTGGTTGCCTGGCATCAAGGGCAAAGACATTACCGATGGGCATACGGATTTTTACGCCCGCTTTGCTCGCCCTGGGGTGGTTATCGCTGGCTATGATCCTGATCCTGAGTCTTTCGATCACGCGGTGACAAAACGACATTTGGAAATTTTGCGTAATGCAACGGATGTCGAAGGCCGCAAATTGGAGGTTGTTGTTCTTGAGGCACCTTCAAAGGTTCGAGAGAAGTTTGCAAACGACGACTTCGCCGCTGGCTACATTAATTTCTATGTCTGTAATGGTGCCGTTATTGCCCCTGAATTTGGTGATCCGCAAGCCGATGCTGCAGCTAAACGCGAACTGCAAAAAGTGTTTCCTGGGCGAGAAGTGGTCCAGATCAACATTGACGGCATTGCGGCAGGCGGTGGAGGCATTCATTGCACGACACAGCAAGAGCCGAAGGTCTAACACATATAGAGGCTCACTTAGTGCGATTTATTTTGATATAAACAATGCTGCCTGACGCTTTTCAATCCTTTGAAATATCAGGTCGCGCAGTTTATGGCGGCGTTGAGGTTGTAGAATTACTCATATGGTCAAATCTTTAGGTGATTTTAGGGGGCTCAAATGCATCGCTTAGAAAGCGATATAGGAGGCCTAAAAAATGGCTAAATGTCTAAAAATAGACATTGTACAGGCTCGTTAGCATTCTTGAGATTTCCCCATTATTTAGAGTATTTATAAAATGTCGACAAGAGAAATATTATTGGTTCTAGTTTTGGTATTTGCATCAGGTTTTATATCCAGCCAAATAGCGAATGTATCGATACCTCACTATGCGGTAGCTTTTATGGCGATGATTGGTGGTTTTGTTGCAGTAGCTTTCAACAGGTTAAAACATTTAGATGATCTTAATTTAACTCGTAAAAAGGATGCCTCACTAGAATATATTAAGCACTTTAGTGAATACCGTTCAGCTCTACTGAGTCTTATTGACCCATCAGTAAAAGATGACATTTTCCATTCAAATTTAATAGAAGCAACCAAAAACATGAACGCATCACTAGATAAACTTCACGTAGTATCAAGTGATATAGTGTCTGAGAATCTAGAGTTAAAAAATTGTGAAGTAGTAAAGTTAATGATGGATTTTAGAGCTAAATCTACAGAGTTTGGTGAAGATAAAGTATCATTGTTAAAGTGGTTTGTTGAGGAAGATATTGGCTCTAAACTTAATATAATGAGGTATGAAATCATTAGCCTTATAAATACTGAAGTTGGCGATGGCTCGGGCACTAAAAGGTTTAAGATCGCTATTGACTCAAACAACGCTTATTTCAAAGGTTTATTTTCCAAGTTGTTAAAATAGAATGTTAAAAAGGCATTTAAATGGAGCAAAAACAGTGGGTTATGTTCCGCTTCGCTCCACATTATAACCAACAATTTTAGTCCGCTTAAGCAGCATTAGTTTACAAAAAGGATTTTGGAAGTGTTTGAAAGTATTGCGATCTATTCAGGATTAATTGCAACAATCTGGATCTTTATTGGTGTTTATGTAGCAGGTCGATTTTATGCTGGTTACGATCATTCTAAACAATTTTGTAGTGAATTAGGTGCGACAGGTAGTCCAACTGAAAAATTATCTCCCTTAATTAATAACTATCCCCTAGGCTTTCTATTTTGCTTTTTTGGTTGGTATGTTGCACAACTTTCAAACGTTTCAATCTTGGTTAACATTGCTGGCTGGTTAGTGATCGTTCATGGTATTGGTACATGGGTGGCAGGTTACTTCCCAATGGATGCTGATCCATTTACAAAGAATCCAACATTCAATTGTAAAGTACATTCTTGGGCTGGGTTTATCATGCTACTTTCGTTGGTTGTAGCTCCAATTTTAATTGCAATAAGTCCAACAACTGAAGTTATCCCACTATTCCTTCGAATTTTTTCAATTTTTTCTGTCGTAGCAGCAGTTTATTATCTATTTGCTATGGCTAAAGCGGTTAAAAATAAAAGTAACCCAGGCATTCATCAACGCTTATCTTATGGCTTTCAATTAATTTGGTTAAGTGTGTTTTCATTAGTATTGGTGTAAATGTAAACTAACAAGCAAAGTTAACGGGACAATTTTAAGCAGGCTTCCGTCGCTTTGCTCCTAATTATAGATAGCCTGTTTTAAAGTTTTCCCTGCATAGGGAGTTAGGTTACTTGGAGACTTGGTGGAAAATCTAAAGGCGAAGCTCATTGAATTAGAAGAGCATTTATTTGAGGCTGAGACCAGAGCTTCATACGGCGAATTGGATGAACTAATTGCGGATGAGTTCACTGAAATTGGTTGTTCTGGAGTTCGATTTGGAAAAAAAGAAGCTCTGGAGCGTCTGCCATCAGAATTGCCTCCTAAGATCAGAGCATCTGAATATGAATTAAGACATTTAGCGCCAAATTGTGCCCAGTTACTTTATAAAGCTGTAATGGTAAAAGGTGGTGATACAAGCGCGATTTACTCATTACGATGTTCAATATGGTCTCTGATAAATGGGAGGTGGCAAATGATTTTTCATCAGGGCACATTATGTAAAGCATTTGAGTAGCAACCCTGACAAGGCCATTAAATACGCTCCCAACGGTCCTACCGTCGTGGACTTATGGCGAGGTTATATTTCAATGAAAGGATTCAACTATGAAACCGTATAATAATTTATCAACACAAAACTTACCTTTGTTATTGCTAATCACAAGGATTACAACTGTTTTAGCGCTAATTGCTATTGTTTTATCGATTGTTGCCTTTATCGCTTCTTTCTTCATGAAAACGGGATTTGGCATTAATCAATTCTTTGTTTTATCAACAGCTATATTCCCGTCAGCCATGTATGTTTTATTAGGCTCGGGTGTTGTTGCTGCAATTATTGCTTTTGAAGAAAGTTATCGCAAAAAGTCTGAGGCGTATATTGCATCACTTAACTAAAAGATAACAAGGCAATTAAATTACTGCCACATAATAGTTGGCTCGGTTCCGCTTCACATTTTAGCCAACTATTTCTTAGCTGTTTATTGCGGCATTGTACAATGAGGAATTATCTGTGCCAAAAAAAGTTGTAGAAACAACGATAGCAAATACGCACATCAGGTTTGAAAATACTTGGTTAAGTGGCGCAAAGTTAATTGTAGATGGCAAAATATTAGCACAGGATGATTCATATTTGTCGCTGAATAAAAACTCACCATTGGTAGCAAAAAAGATTGTAGTAGAAGGTGTTGAGCACCTTATTGAAGTGTTTGTTTATGCCATTTTTACCGTAAAAATCAAAATACATGTCGATGGTCAGTATGTTGCTGGTGACAAGTTCTGAAAATGAACAATAACGTCTGGTGTCAATCTGTAAGACCTTGGTTTTATTCAATTCATCACTCATATTGGCTTAGCCATCAATTGACATCGCTGAACAACGAAATCGCTTTCAATGGTTTCAATTTTGTAGAGGTTTTATGTACAAAAAACAACTAAGCTTGCTGATAGAAGAGGGGCATCCTGCATATGAGTGGGCTAAAAAACAGTCGGACTCGGTAAGTGCTTTTGGTCATATAGGAACACATATTGATTGTTATGAGTCTGAGCCAGAACAGGCAAAATATGAAGTGGCCGCGCAAGTTATCGACTGTACGGATAGAATGCCTTTATTGAGTGATTTTGAACACTTAGATATTTCTGGAAAAGCACTGGTAATCTTTACTGGGAATGTTGAGATAAATGGTTATGGCACCCCCGACTATGGCGCAATGGATACCTCACTTAAAACTGATGTTGTTGATTGTATTCTAGCAAAAGCGCCTGCATTTATCGTGATAGATAGCTATGGAATTGGCTCTCACGGTGATGAACATATTAGGTTTGATAAAAGGTGTGAGTCAAATGGCTGCTTTGTCATCGAGAATGTAAATTTATCTAGGGCCGTTGTGGGTAAAATTAACAAATTGCAAGTTGAGTTTGATAAATCATCACAGTCAACGGGTAAAAGGTGTGAAGTAACCGCACTTTGTATCTAAACTAAGGCTCCTAATAAACGGTTTGATACGGACTCATGATGTTTGGCATTGAGTTAACAATATAAAGAATAAGAAGGTATGAACATTAAGGTCAATGTAAGATTAATTTGGGAACCATCAGCGACCCTGCTATTCAGGGATGATAAAGCCATTAAATAATATCTGTCCTCTACAGCCCTAAAGCTTTACCCTGAGCCGCTAATTAAGACCTTATCAATTGCACCAATCATTTGAAGTTTTAAACGCTAAGTTTTGATTTTTAAGCCTTTATTTTTTACTGACTTGTTTGGAAATGAGTGTGACCATCAACTAGAGTTAATATATTCGTCCAAATTGAGTGCAAATATATGAAAAAAGGAAATAATCAGGGCTTTACTCTTATCGAGCTGGTAGTTGTGATTATTATTTTAGGGATTTTAGCCGTTACAGCAGCACCTAAATTTATTAACCTGCAAAGTGATGCTTATTTTTCAGCGTTGCAGGGCTTAAAGGCTGCAATTAATGGTTCTAACACATTAATTTACTCAAAAGCTGCGATTCAGGGGGTAGAAAAATCCCCCAAAACAGATATCGTCATAGTATCTGCTGCTGATCCGGCCAATAATGTAGAGGTTACTATTGGTTATGGTTATATAAGACCAAACTTTAATGATTTTGCGGTCGCATTAGACATGAGTATTTCTAAAGGTGATGATCCTTCAGACCCAACTATCACTACAGAGTGGATTTTCGATAAACCAAATAGTATTGGCTTTTTTTGGCAAACTGGTGCGCCGATTACATGCTTTTTACAATATACACAAGCGACGGCGACAACTTCTCCTATTATTGAACTACCCGATCCATCTGATTGTTAAATAGATTAATAAGGCTCACTCAAGAATATAAACGTTGAATTGTATCTGTGAGGAAAGACAAAACATGAGCCGTTAGACTCGCACAATGGCGAATTCATTGGATATCTTGAAACCTTTTAGATACAAAAAAAGCATCTTGATACGCTCGCAAAGGTTTCAAGATGCTTTTTTGTTTTTGCAGTTTTTTCACCTGTTATCAATAATATTCACAAGGAAACTATCTTGTATAGTACTGATTTGTTGGTGTACGGGAGTATTTTCCCGTTTTGGTATCCTGACGGTTGAGCTCAAACTACGCGTTTAATGCATCATCAGTTAACATTTTAGGGTTTGGACCATATTCATTGTCTTCTTTACTATCAAAACAGAATACGACTAGTAAGAACAAGGCGCCCAGTAAAGGGATTAAACCAATTAACAACCACCAGCCAGAATGATTGGTGTCGTGTAAGCGTCTCACTGCAACCGCAATACTTGGGATCAGCACTAATAAGGTATAAATACCACTCAGTGCACCCAAACCTGTGACTTCATCAAAACTGCCTATGCCCATATCAACGAGTGATAATACAAAGCTCACAATAAAATTGAATAAAGTGAACATCCAATATTCTTTACGACGTGCTCGTCCACTGAATACAAAATATTGTTTTAATACTTTTACATACCATTCCATTGTTAAATATCCTATTTTTGAGATTTTATTAAGCTAACATTTGGTTCTTTACGACCAAAGTTGCACTACTAGTAGTATCAATTTCATTACTAATTAACAAGCAAAGTCGATAAAAAAATACCGCTAATCTGGATAAATTAACGGTATTGGTGTTTGTTATCATCTATTGCGGGTCTAGGGTTGACCCCTTTAAGATTTGGCTATGGTTTATGCCAATACTAAGGTTGTAGTTTTTGCTCAACAATGGGGTAGTGGTCCCAAACCTGTTCGTCGGTCATGGAGCGAACCAATTTTACATATTCAGCATGGGTCCAGGCCAACGGTGTGGCTGAGTTGGTTCCTTGCCCTAGGGTGTATTGGTAACGTGTTGTGTTACCCACACCATCCCAAGACTGTTCTGGTAACATTAAGCCTTGATTGGCAAAAGTTTCCATACCTTGTACATAGGTATTGATCAGTTGGCTTTTAGTGGCTGGAGTAAGATTGCCTGAGGCTTTAGCCAGTGCTAATTCATAATGCCCCCGCTCACCGGTAAAAAATGGCCATACGCGTCCACGTTGTTGCTCTGTATTGCCTTTTTCGGCATAACTTAAGCCTGTGACAATATCCTCGCCATATCCATCGTTACCATAACGGCGATAACCCGGAATTTTACTGCCATCTTTAGCAGTAAATTCATACTTGATCCTTAAATTATCCTCCAATTCAGTGTTATCCACTAACATGACACTGTTTTGAATAATAGGATCTTGGGCATTTTTAACCCCGTAGCGAACTAATTCTAAAAATCCAGCATCTAAAATTAAACGTTGGTCTATGCCCGTTTTGCCATTGTTGTCGAGTAATTTGTCGGCGGTATTTGGGGTGCCGTTTGGACTAATTCGCAGGTAAAATGGCTTTGTTTCACCGTTATCATTTTGTGCAAATTCGCCAGTATTAGTCACCATAGAGGTAGATAGTTCTGACTCAAGTTTACGGGCTGCGTTTAAGTACACTGCGCTGTTGGGATCTTTTGCAAGGGTTGCGAGTTCACTAGCCGCAACTAAGCCTGCTATTACAGCTGCTGTGGTTGAGGGTGAATATCCTGCTTGCTCTTCCCAGCGTTCTTGCTGAGTACTAGGAGGATTGATTTGAGTATCATTCCAATCCAGTTTTACCTTACCACCTGTGATTAAAAAATCTGCCGCAGGTTTAAGCATCTGCTGATACCACTTGGTTGCTTCGGCATCGGTCAGTACGCCAGCTTGCCATAATTTCCAGCCAAGCATGATAGGCATTGCGGTTTGATCAAGCTGTACACCCACCCATTCAATTTCACCATCTACATGGGTTTTTTGTAAAAACCATCCAGGGGTGCCTTGATAACCTGGAGTTTGCTCTGTCACTTGCACTTTTTTCAGGTATTCAAATGCCACTTTAGGCGTTTGGGTATCACCCATGGCTAAAAATGCCATCGCGCATTGGTAAAAATCCCGCGGCCAAACGGCTTTATAACCCGTGCTACCCACCTTGGCAGAAACCGAGTCTCCCCAAGGATTAGACAGTGACGCAATTAAGGCGCCGGCATGGGTTTTATCCTCCTGAGCTTTTAACACTAAAGCACTGGCGTAAAGTAATTTGCCTCCATCTGTGGTGTTGTTAGCCATAGAGGTAAGTGGAGCGAGTGAGGATAAATAATCTTTCCAACCAACATGCTTATCATCACCAAGGTATGCGCTTAATACCGCGTCATAGCCCGATGCTAAGGTCGAATTGGCATTGTCTAAACTGGCTTGTTTATCCGCGCCAAAACCCAAGGTGAAGTTCACCGTATAGCTGTTGCTATTAAGGGTAGGGTACTGCGCGGTCATCGCGACATTCCCTACTGTGGCTTTATCGGCGGCAGTGGTTTGATAGGTATTGTCTAATTGACCGTTGTCAGCCAAATCAATTAAGCCATCAGATGTGCCAACAAAACCCGCGCTAGCTTTTACAAAATCAACATCTGAGCGGATGGTTAACACCGATGAATCAGCGGCACTGGTGTGGGCAAATAGTGCATTACCTTCAACCTGAGCAATGTCATTGGCGCCACTATTATCAATATGTGGGTTAGCATAAAGGTAGGGAGTTATCCCATCTTCAAAAGCGGTAAATACCACTTTCATCATTAAACTGTCACGGTTTGGATCGGTAAAAATATGCTTTTCGATCTGGTACTTTCCGTCCTTGTCTTGATTCACTATTTTATAAGCTAAAGACAGTGGTCGGCCTTGCGCATCGGTATGTAAATATTCAATAGTGCTGTTGGTATGGTCTTTTTCAGTGTCAATAAATCCATTACCCACAATCACAAATTGCAGTTCTTTTAACTGTGCATTGTGGATCATGCCATACATGGTTTCAGTTAAAATGCCTTGCGCGACAGAAAACCATACTTTGCTGATTGGGTTAGCTTGTGTGCCTTGATATTGTCCATCAGTGTAGGGCTCATACGAGGTGCCAATACCGGTTTTACCAGAAAATGCCCACACAGGATCAACTCCAGGTGCACCTGGGGCGACAGAATTTACCGCTGTTGTAGCAAGCGTAACGTCGTTAGCCAATTGATTATCGGAGCAGGCGGATAATCCAAGTAACCCAATGGTGATGGCACTGGTTAATGCCGATTTTTTGATAACAGAAGACGCCTTTAACATGAAAAACCCCAAAATTTTATTGTTTATGTTATTAAAATATTGATTGAAAATGTGCTATTGGGTGTGTTTGTTTTGATCAACAAATAACACCGCGATACCTGAAACCATCATAAATATGCCGCCTAGTACCACGGCGTAAATCGGTTGACCATCAAAGAATAACTTCAATAACAGTCCAAGAATGCTGGCGGCCAGTAGTTGAGGGATCACGATGAAAAAGTTAAATATTCCCATGTATACGCCCATTTTTTGCGGTGGTAACACCCCTGATAACATGGCGTAAGGCACTGACAAAATAGATGCCCAAGCAAAACCAACGCCAATCATTGGGATCCATAACTGTGTTGGGTCTTGAATAAAGTAGAAACTGATCAAGCCGATACCACCAAGAAACATGTTGATGGTATGGGTAAGCTTAATGCCAACCGCTTTGGCTAAAAATGGGATAATGATTGCTGCAATTGCCGCAAAGCCATTATATGAGGCGAATAACATACCCACCCAATCGGCACCATCATTGTATGCTTGGCTGACCACATCGGTCGTACCATAATGGTGAGCCGTTACCGCAGCAGTGGTATATATCCACATGGCAAATAATGCAAACCATGCAAAAAATTGCACCACAGCTAATTGACGCATGGCTTTAGGCATGTGAAATAAATCATCTATCACATTGAACACTAAACCAAGGCTACTGCGGGGTTGTTGCTGCTTATTAGCAAGCTTAATTGAGCAAATTAGTTGTAATGGACCAAAGGAAAAAATGCCTAAGCTTAAAATATACAGTTGTTTATCTAAGTCGTTAACGATAATTGCTGCTGTAAATATTGCACCGATAGCCATCCACACAAATGCGCCATAGCGGTATTGATTGACAGTACGTGTGTTAGCAGGTTGTAAGTGTTGTTGTGCTGACTCCTGTTGATGAAAATGTGCCAGCTCCTGAGGTGAATACTCCTTGGTTGAAATCACGGTCCAGCCAACGGACAAAAACAGTACCGCCCCACCAAAATAAAATGCATAACGCACTGAATCGGCGATTTCGCCAGCTGGCGCTGTGTTAGTCACATCAAAGTAGTTGGTGAGTATATAAGGTAACGCTGAAGCGATGACCGCACCTATACCAATGAAAAAGCTTTGCATGGCATAGCCTTGGGTGCGTTGATTTTGCGGCAAATTATCGCCAACAAAGGCACGAAAAGGTTCCATTGCAATGTTGATTGACGCATCCATAATCCACAGCATACCCGCGGCTATCCAAAGGGTAGGCGAGTGCGGCATTACAAATAAAGACAGGGTAGTTAACACTGCGCCAATGAGAAAGTAGGGACGGCGGCGACCTAACACGTTCCAGGTGTTATCACTTAAATAGCCAATGATAGGCTGCACTATTAACCCCGTTAGCGGCGCCGCTATCCATAAAATAGGGATCGCTTCAATATCAGCGCCCAGCGTTTGAAATATTCGGCTGACATTGGCATTTTGCAGGGCGAAACCGAACTGGATCCCTAAGAATCCAAAACACATATTAAATATTTGCCAAAAATTAAGTTGTGGTTGGGTATTAGGTATGGGGCTCAGCGTTTGATTGTTTTGGTTATTTGCCGACATGCTTCTTCCTTTATATGGGTAAATCTATGGCTTACCCTTGCTAACTCGTAAGGTAAAAAAATGGCGAATACACATCTCCCTAAGACGGGTATTCGCCAAAGACCTAATATCTTTATTCGGTAAACAAAACACCCAATAAAGTTAATCGAGGTACTCCAAAGCTGATACTTCCCATGGCCTGTTCGGTATCAGAAACGACCTAGCCTTCTTCATCTGCACAAGCACAGGGTGAAATAAGCTGGTTTTATAGTAGCCTCGAGCTCTTGTTTTGCACAACTGAATACATACGTATTCATCTATCTTAAACAACTTATTTGATACATTTTGGTTACACTTTTTTGTGCTAGAACAAAATGCATTTTAAATATAACAAATTGTTATTTAATGATTTTAAATCTAATTGCTGTGCCGCCACTGCTGGCCATTGTTAAGGTTAGTTTATCATTTGCAGTAACTGTTTTTTGCTCAATAACATAATCATAGGGATGAGTTAACCAATTTGCTTGGTCACCATCACGGTATATTTGTGCCAAGTATTTTGTCTTAGGGGCAAGAAAATCTAGGCTAATATTGATACTTCGTGGTTTTTCATCGGTTAACCCGCCTAAAAACCAATCATCGTTTTTACGTGATTTACGTGCAAACACGACATATTCGCCCACTTCACCCGCAAGTGCTTTTGATTCACTCCAGTCGGTTGGCACATCTAAAATGAATTGAAATGCATCTAAACGCTCGACATAGTTACGGGGTAAATCAGCGGCCATTTGGATAGGGCTATATAACACTACATACAAGGCTAATTGCTTCATCAGTGTGGTTTGGACACGATTAACTGCATTTAGTCCCTCAGGGGCTAAATTGAATATCCCCGGGGTAAAGTCCATAGGGCCTGATAACATGCGGGTGTAAGGTAAAATGGCCGTGTGTTCAGGATTATTAGGTGGGGTTCCCCAGGCGTTGAACTCTTGGCCTCTGGCACCTTCGCGGGCGATCCAGTTTGGGTAAGTACGGCGCAGACCAGTATCTTTGATGGGTTCATGGGTATTAATACTGATCCCGCGTTTAGCGGCTTCGGTAACGCTATGTAGATATTCATTAACCATAAACTGGCCATCATGCCATTCATGGCGAGTGATGCCATCATTGTCGACCCGTTTGATGTCACCGCCATCAGCCACATAACCGGTTTTGATCTGGGTGACGCCATGTTGTTGATACAAATCGTAAGCGGCAGACATTTGTTTGCGGTAATTTGTCACCGAACCTGAGGTTTCATGATGACCTATCAAACGCACATTTTTAGCTAAACCGTATTGGCTAATAGCCTGAAGATCAAAGTCATCATAAGGCTGGGTGAAACTGAACACATCGCCGTTATGAAACCAACTGCCATCCCAGCCTTCATTCCAACCTTCAACCAGTACACCATCAAAACCATATTGGGCGGCAAAGTCCATATAGCGTTTGGTTTCTTCTGTTGTGGCACCGTGTTTAGCTCCGCTGCCCCATGTTTTTTCATTTACATGCATTGCCCACCAAATACCTATGTATTTGCCAGGTTGAACCCAGGAAACATCACCAAGTTTGTTCGGCTCATTGAGGTTTAAAATTAAATCTGAATTTAATAAACCGATGGCATTGTCACTGATTTGTATTGTGCGCCAGGGGGTATTAAACCCTGGTTGAGTTTTAACACGAATACCATCAGACCAGGGCGTAAGATCAGCGCGTAAAATACCATCACGGCGTTGATCTAAAACCATGGCGGCATAGTCGGTGAGGGCAGCTTCATGGATGCTTAAATGCACGCCATCGACCGTTTTAAACGTCATTGGCGTATGAGCTCGGTCAATGTTATTTAGCGATGTGGTTTGATACAGGTATTCGTAACGGTTCCAACCGCGACCGGGGATCCACCATGCGGTAGTCTGTTGAGGGTTTGGTATGGCAAATTCGGTTAGTTCGTCAGTAATATCCAGTTTGGGTGTGTTTGCTAATCCAGCTTGCTTGGGTACTGTGTAGCGAAAACCGATACCGTCGTTAAATGCTTTAAATTCGATATCAAAGTCGACTTTTCCATTACTGAATGTGGCGATAATGCGGTTGTAATGGTCGCGTACATTTTCACGCTCTCCCCAAGGTTGCTGCCAAGTTTGATCAACGCTGTTACTTTTAACGTCTTTAATGGTGAAGTCGACACCAAACTCCCCCAACTGCTGGAATACCAGACCCAGTTTACTCGGGTTAACCACGACTTTACCGTTAAAATGGACTTGGTATTCAGGGCGGCCATTATCATCAGTCAAACTGACGACAATGTGTTTGTCAGGGGAAACTACATTGACCGTTTCAGCTTGCACAATGTTGGGTATGGTCAAGCTGAACAATGCCAGTGTGCAAGATAAGCTCATAATGCTACGGATAAGGTGTTTATCATTTGCTATTTCAGCAGGTGGCATAGTTACCGCTGAGCGCATTGAACCCATTGAATGAACTGAGCGGCTACATTTCGTTGAGCCGGATAAAAAAGCGAGCGCCATACAAAATCCTTGTTGTTTATTCTTTTTTCAACAAGCAATATATGACGCTTTGTGATTTTACCGCAAAGAATTACATACGTATTCAACGCTGATTGCTAATATCAAATGTAGCCTTAGCTTCACGATGAGCAGCTTAAGTGTGACAAACCGCCGATGTCAAAAAACTCTGATGCCTTGAGTCGATAAAACTGATTGTCAACTTGGGTAGATTGTTCTTCATAAGGGTGTGTCATCACAGCCTGAAGTTCTCGTACCAGCGCATAATTACCCTCACTGGCTTGGGTGTATGCTGGGACTAATAACCATTCACGCAAACTGTATTTGGGGTTGACGAGTTTCATTTGCTGAGATATTTGCTCACGGGTGCGTGACGGTTGTGGTTTGACTAGGGTGTTTGCATCAGCGCGTTTATCTGTACTCACATCAGTATCAAGGTGAACTGAACAATCTAGTAATGAATGCCAAAGGGCTAACCAAGCGGTCCATCGTTGCTCAAGCCCTTGGGGAGCGTGCTCTAGGTCTTGATAGAAACTTTTTTTCAGTGGGCTAATATCCACAGGCAGCGCTGAAAGCTCGCGGAAGAAAAGGGTGTAATCAACGGGCGTTTGTATCATCAGAGTTTCAAGCTCACTAAATAACGCCTTATGGAATGTATCTAACCCCAGTTTTGCAGCCCACATCTGCTCCATTTTTGTTTGCATCTCGGTTGAAAAGCCATTAACTAACTGTTGAAGTTGGTTCAGTTCATCCGCTTTAGTCGCGATCAATGGGCTTAATGCGGTGCAAAACATCAAAAAATTACGCTCTGCTGCTGCACCTTGATTGAAAAATGCAAAGTGCTGACCTCCACCTGTCCAGGGTTGAAATTGTGGATCAAATACATCGCAAAATCCAAACGGACCGTAATCGAGAGTGAAACCTCCTGCGGCGCAATTGTCGCTATTAAAGTTGCCCTGGCAATAACCCACGCGGATCCAGTTTGCCACCAATGAGGTCAGTCTGTTACGAAACTCGCGCGCCAGTAATAGTACTTTATCGCTGATGCTCAGTTGCGAGTCGATTACATCAGGGTATTCTCGACTGATTAAGTGTAATACCAGCTGTTCAAGCTCAGCCATTGCGTGTGGATGTTCTTGTTTACGCGCGCGGCGTCCGAAAAGTTCGAGTTGACCGACCCGAATAAAAGATGATGCAACACGCGTTGAAATCGCCACCGCCTCGGTGATCATTCGGTCAGGGTCTTGCGAGCGCGATCCTTCAGAGTACCAAGGACGCATGACAGTCTCGGTTTTGGACACATACAAGCTTAGCGAACGGGATGTTGGCACACCAAGCGCATGCATGTGCTCCTGGGCTAAAAACTCACGTACGCTGGAACGCAACACAGCACGACCGTCTGCTCCGCGACAATAAGGCGTACGACCGCCACCTTTAAGTTGCATTTCCAAGCGTTGACCATTGATGACAGCTTCAAATACTGACATAGCGCGACCATCACCGTAGCCGTTGCCGGTTTTGAATGGGCATTGTTGGATGTATTCAGTGCCAAAAATAGACAGCGCATAGCCACATGCCCAACCCAGCTTACTCATTGGCGCAGGAACATTAGACAGATCGCCGGAAAACATATTTATAAAGTCTGGGGCTTGCGCCATGCTGTCAGCAAACCCCAAATCGGCAAATAACATGCTGCTATGCGTTACGTACTCGGGGTTTTCGATAGGCGTTGGTTTGACGGTAACATAGTGCCCGGAAAATACTTGGCGCGGAGCGTAGTCTATGCCATTTTCTTTGGCGTCAGGATCGCGGTTTAGCGTGTCCATAAATGAGTAGTTTGCTTGTTTAGCCAGATCATCTACAGAATTGATTGTGTCTATTATCGCCGCGGTGTCTTGGGACATTTTATGTTTCATAGATAGCCTAAGTAATTGAGTTGGTATGCCTTAACCCAAGGGGAGCACTGGACAATAGATGTTTTCAAAAGCAATAAAGCGATGCTATAAGAATACGTAGGCGCCACAGTGACTCAACATTGGTCCCACAACTATAGCTACTGTCTCATGTCTAACTCGTTGTGAATGAGTACAATGCATTGTGAAGCAAACAGCATTTTAGGGCCTAAATTAATATGTTGGGTACCAAGACGTTTTAAGCTATTAAAGCTCTTTTTGGGCATGGGAATATGATCTGTTAGCAAAAAACATGCATTGTGGGCAAATTCGACTTCTCTTACTGGTGTGCCTTTTTTCTCTAACATATACAATTGGTAATCTTCAGCTAATTCTTGGACTAACTTTTCAAAGCTCACTGTACGCACGTTGATACCAGGTTCAACATCACGAGATTGCTCTTTACTCATGCCTTTTGATACATCAAGTGCTTTGGCTATTTTCGCGGTGAGGTTTTGCTCATGAAATCCGCCAATATTGCGTAATTCATTTGATGTAAAACAAATTGTCCGTGAAAAGTCATTGGTACTTTCAAGCACTAAATAAACGACTACATCATCCCGATAAGATTGGGCCACAAAAATGGTGTTCATTAACACATGAGCGAGAATTTCTGTGTGTGCTTCTTGACCTATTCCTGCAAGAAAAAGTTTACTATCGACGGGGGCCGCTCTGGCTCGTAAAACAAAGGCGCGCATGAAGTGTCCTGTAGAAATAAAAAACGCAATCTAATTTATCTTAAGACCTGTTGGCATAAGAGACTTTAGGATATGCGGATATTTTTGTCACTGAAAGATAATCAATCAACGAATACGTGTGAGTTATTATCTCAGCTTTAGTTAAACCTGTAACGCTAATAATCGACATTATCCATCGTTATGTCTATATCGTGATAGTAAAAAGCAATCCTGCCAAAGAGGTTAATCATCCACTGATTTGTGTGTGTTGTTTGGGTTTATTGGATACTGTTTATGTTTTTAACCATTATGATGAAGGGTGTGCAGGTACTTAAAATTACTGTTGGTACAACACCACACAATTACGACCGCTTGCTTTGGCCTGATACAGAGCCTTATCGGCACAGTCAACTTCTTGCTCTAAGCAGTGTGATGTTGTTGCATGATAAACACCAATACTCACAGTGCAAATTATTGTTTGATTATTACATTCAAACGACAGTTGTTGAATATGGCGTCTTAGTGCATTGGCTATATCCTCAGCTTCTTCAGCGGTGACATCCGCCAAATAGAACAGGAATTCTTCGCCGCCCCAACGAGCTAATATGTCATATTGTCTCGTTTGTGATTTTAAAGCTTTTGCCGTGGAAGCAAGCACATGATCGCCGCATGCGTGACCGTAATTGTCATTAATCGCTTTGAAGTGATCAATATCTAATAATAAGAATGCTCGGCCTTCATCTTCTTTAGCGCGATGTGAACCTTGAATATGCTGAATAAAAGCGCGCCGATTTAATAAGCCGGTTAATTGATCCGTTTCAGCTTTTATTTTTAACTCACTGATCAATTCGGTATGTAAATTCATCCATCGGTGGATCCCCAAACTTAATAGAATAAAACCAAGGGTTTTTAGAAAATCATCAAGATTACTTTCACTGACGGCACTTTCTACAAAAAACTCTTCTGTTAAATCCATAAATGCAGACACACTGTAAAAGGTAATACCAATTAACATCAGCCAATATATTTTTGGGAAAGCCTGCAATGGCTGGATGTAAAATAAAACGGCAAAGCAAGCGATAAGCATTAAAGATTCAGCAACTAACTCGACCATATCAACCGGCCAAGAGAAATCGAAAAGGACCAAGTTGTAGATAAAGCTTAAAAAAAACAGAAATAAAATAGTGTATTGTGTTTTATATTTCATACGTGCCTTATTTAACTTTCATCTCGATAAATAAAGTAAATCCAAAATCCTTTTATAATCAGAACCATATAATTAAATCTTCATGCACAATTGGGATGGATATATTGTTGCACGCCTTAACAATTTGTCAGCGCTATTTCGACATTACGATTTAAACAGATAACAGAAATGGCTAAATCACCATCAAGACTGAATGCTGTTGTCGATATCACTAAAATCAATCACTAATGTGCTCAAATTAAGCATAGCAATGATTTTAAAAGTTGCACTTGTATTAAGTCTGGTATGGGGTTTTAAGCCACGATTAGCTAACAATGAAAATCAACCTTGGTGAACGATTGATGGCGGATATTGATTACGGATATTAGTGTGTTGACCTTGGCAAAAAATATCCAACAATGATCAACGGGTGATAATCATGCTGCGATTGGCAAGACTGCGGCCAAGTATTGTTTGATATCAGCAATGCCTTCCCTAATAACTGTTTAGGGAAGGCGGTTAGAACTAAACTGAACTGAACCGAGCTAAACTGAACTGAGGCTAAAGGCTAGTCTGTACAGTTCTAATTTTGATTAATGTCATAGCCCAACAAAATAATGCTCTTAAGGTAGCGCCAGTACGACAGATTGCAATGGCGCTAAATTGATATTTACTTTGAAGCTATCTTGGTGTTTTTGCAGGGTGTATGGTGTTAAATGTGAGTCACTTAGCAAATCGGTTAAATTGATGTTTGCGCTTATTTGCCATCGTTGAGTAAGAGTTTGAGGTAATACTAGATCAAATCGACTGCTTGTCGTTGAGCTAAAATTGCTCACAATAATCAATTGCTGTTGTTGATCAAAACGGGTAAATGCAAACACTTTATCGGTATATCCGACCACATTGTTGTTTCGTTGGTAACTATCTAGCTCTTGATATTCACCTTTAAGCGCTGAAGCGGTATGACTTAAATTGAGTAAGCGTTGGTAATATTGGCGTAATGCTTTTTCTTGCTCGGTGGATTGTCCACCATCAAACTTGCCGTTATTCATCCAGCGTTGATGAGCGGGTACGCCAATATAATCAAAAATACTGGTACGTGTTGCTTGACCAAATCCAGCATTATCAGCCGCAGCTTCGCCAACATCTTGGCCAAAGTATAATAACGTGGGTGAACGGCTTAAGGTTGTTGACACCACCATAGCAGGTAATGCCGCTTCGGGAGTGGTTGCAAAGTCTTGGGTGTTTATCCGCTGTTCATCGTGGTTTTCTAAAAAATGCAGCATGTGGGCTTCAATATCGGCCACTTTAGCCTGAACTGTGGCAATTTGAGCCGTACTGGCCTTATCTTGAATAATAGCTTTTAAGGTGTCGTACAGATCAACTTTGTCATACAGGTAATCCATTTTCCCTTGTTGGATGTAAGCGCGGTACAAACTAGGGTTGTATACCTCTGCCAATAAAAAAGCTTGTGGGTTAGTGTGTTTAATCTGGCTATTGAGGTAACTCCAAAATTCCACAGGTACCATCTCTGCCATATCGTACCTAAACCCATCGACTCCTTTGGCTAACCAGTATTGAGTGATGTGAGCAAACTTTTTCCATGAGTCGGGTATGGAATCACCCTGTTGCGATTGCCAAAAAGTATAATGGACGTTTACAGGCTGAGTGTCAAAATGGTTTGGCAGAGCAGGGAAGTCATAGCTGCCATCGGGTTTTACGCCATAATTAATTTTAACGGTTTCATACCAATCATTGGCCGCGGGTTTGGCTAGGCGTGAGCCGTTACCTGTCCATTTGGCAGGCGATTCGCTAAACATACCATCACTGAGCGGATGGGGTTCACCGTTTAAAGGTTGGACTCCATTATTTGCATCAGGTACTTGAAAATCTTCTCCAACCACATAGTAAAAATTATTATCTTTAGCGTAAACCTGTGTCTTGTCATCATTAGCACCAAAATTTTCAGCGCCATCAACAGTTGCTAATGTCTGATAATTACGCGCAACATGGTTAGGCACAATATCAATAATCACTTTCATACCATGCTGGTGGGTTCGGGCAATTAACGCTTCAAATTCCGCCAAGCGATTGGCCGGAACATCAGCCAAATCAGGATTAACGTTATAGTAATCTTTCACCGCGTACGGTGAGCCAGCACGGCCTTTAACCACATCTGGATCATCATTGCTGATGTCTATATTCGTGTAATCATTAATCAATGCATGATGAGGTACGCCAGTATACCAAATGTGGGTGGTGCCTAATGATTTTATATCTTGTAAGGCGGCATCAGTAAAATCGCTAAATTTGCCCACGCCATTTTCAGCAAGAGTGCCCCAAGGTTTATTTAAGGTCTTGGTATTACCATATAGTCGGGTGAATACTTGATAAACCACGGCTTTGTGAGCCAAAGCCGGAGCGACAGTATTTTGGGGTGCTTGGTTTACAGGATCTTGTTTCACCGACTCTTTTGTAACTGACACAAGTTGGCTTGTGTGTTGTTCATTCGCCCTTGGCTGTGTCGGCGTCTTTGCCGCTGGCGTTGATTCCGAACAAGCAGACAATATCAGTGAAGCGATTACCGCCAATAAAGCGCCATGGTTATGTTTAATTCTGTTCATCATATTAACCTTTGCTGCTTTACTGAGTAATTGACAAAATAGTGACACCTTTTTGTGTCAATTTAATTGTTGAATCTAGCCGTTTAACGTTTTGTGTCACTATATCTTTTGCCGTGGCAGATGGCGGTAAGCTTTGATTAAAACGTTGTAAATCCAACTCAAGCGGCTGTTCATTTTTGTTGTAAATGATCATCAGGGTTTCAGCATCAGCTTGTCTAAATTGCACATAAACCCCATTTTGGGGGGCGTAGTGTGTTAATGTGCCAGAGGTAATGGCCACTGATTGCTGACGATATTGCAGTAACGCTTTAGTAAAGCTAAGTGCCTCTAATTGTTGAGATGATAAATTTTGTTGAGTAAACACATTGACGTCATCGCCTTGCCATCCACCAGGGAAATCCGCTCTGACTGCGCCATCATTTCTGTCTTTTGTTGGGCTGGTCATTAACACTTCGGTACCATAAAAAATCTGCGGGATACGATTACTGGTTAATACATAGGCCATGGCCATTTTGTATAGGGCGAGGTTTTGATTTAATAAACTAAATAATCGATTAGTGTCATGATTACCTTCAAACAACACTAGCTCGGTTGGATCGGCATAGACTACATCATTAGCTAACATTTCATACAGGTTAATTAACCCGCTACCCCAGTTTTCTTGTTCATTCAGGCTTGAGATGATTTTTTCATACAAGGGGAAGTCCATCATACTTGGCGAGTAAGATTGATAACCGTCTTTATTGTGTTTACCTGCTTGCCAATAACTGACAGTGATAGGGTTGGCAGACCATTCTTCTCCGACAATATTAAACTGTGGATATTCGGTCATAATGGCTTTTGACCATTTAGCTAAAAAAGTTTTATCTGCATAAGAATAAGTGTCTTCTCGAATACCACTTAGGCCGGCATATTCTACCCACCAGATACTGTTTTGAATCAAATACGTGGCCAAATGTGGGTCGCGCTGATTGAGGTCTGGCATGGTGTCAGTAAACCAGCCATTCTCAAATTCCGCAGTATCAGCTGCTACAGCGTAAGGATCTTGTACTGTGGTACGTCGATGGCTGGTGTAGGTGATATTCTTATTATCCTGTAACCAGTTTGATTGACCATTAATCCAAGTTGAAGTTGGCAACCCTAGACTATTATTACCTGTCATCCAGTGATGACCCGATCCCATGTGGTTGACGATGACATCTTTAATGATCCCGATCCCAAAGCTGTTCGCTTCTTCTACAAGCGATTTATACTCTTCATTACTGCCAAAGCGCGGATCAATTTTATAAAAGTCGGTGGTGGAATAACCATGATAAGAATACTTTGACTGATTATTCTCTAACAAAGGATTAATCCAAAGCTGAGTGACTCCTAAGTCTTTGAGATAGGGCAGTGCTTTACGGATCCCCATAATATCGCCGCCATGTCGGCCATCTTTGTCTTTACGGTTAGCCGATTCAAGCATATCAGGATGGTTATCATTGTCGGGATTGCCGTTAACAAAGCGGTCTGGGGTGATCAGGTAAATTACATCTTTATTGCTAAAACCTTGTCGATTTTTAGCATTGTTTCGGCGGGCTAAAATGGGATATTCAATTTGTTGTACCAACTGATCATTTTGATACAGACCAAAGATCAACGTTTGCGGTTTGGCCTGGGATAAATCTAGATCAATAAACAGGTGATGCTGGCTTTGACTATTATCAACCTTAATAAGCTTTACGCCATTAGCATCTATCAATTTAACCTCAAATTGATGAATATTTTCACCGTAAACAAGTAATTGTAATTGGCTGTTTTGCATACCCGCCCACCAAGATTCGGGTTCTACTTTAATGGCATTTATTTGGGCGAAAGAGGGTGAAGAGAATAATAAACCTGCAATGAGACTGTAACGCAGCTTAGGAGATAAGAATTTCATTGTGGTACCTTTTTTTTATAAAATTCGGCGTTTGTAACGTGAGATAAAAACAAACTAACGACGCAAAATACTGTTAAAGCCGCTGAATATACTGTTCATGATCGGGCATGTTATCAACCGCCCGATTTATAATGGCTTTTACGTTAGCTAAAAATTCACTGAGATCCTCTGGTTGAATACTGTTGGCAAGAGGGTTGTGATCCAAAGGCATAATGCCTTGTCCTAACATGACTTGAACCCATGCAGCCTCAGTAAACAATTCATCTTGATGGCGAGTCACGGTACCGGTTGCTTTAAACAAATCTATTTTATTTTTTAATGACTTCGGGATGTCCATTTCCCGGCACCGTTGCCATAAATCAGCCTGCTCAGCTGATTCGTTACTGCGTTGATTTAAGTGATAATGCAAAATAATAAAATCGCGAATTTGTTCGAACTCTAAGGCCGATTGACGGTTAAATTCATCGATATTGGCTTGCTGGATACCATGATGGGGAAATAATTTTGTTAAACGAATAATTGCCGACTGAACAAGATGCAAGCTGGTGGACTCAAGTGGTTCTAAAAATCCACTTGATAGTCCAATAGCGACGCAGTTTTTATGCCATTGCAGCTTACGACGACCCGTAGTGAACTGAATTTTGCGAGGTTCAGTTAATGGTTTTGCGTCTAAATTATCCAGCAAAAGCGCTTTTGCATCGTCATCTGAGATAAACTGGCTGCAATATACCAAGCCGTTACCGGTACGGTTTTGCAGGGGAATACGCCATTGCCAACCGGCATCATGGGCAATTGAGCGAGTGTAGGGAGTGAGGCTTTCAACTCGTTCGCATTGCACTGCGTATGCACTGTCACAAGGTAACCAATGTTGCCAGTTTTCATAACCTACGTGTAATTGTTGTTCAATGAGTAACGCCGTAAAACCTGAACAATCAATGAAAAAATCCCCCTTAATACATTGATTATCCGCTAATGTAATTGATTCAATATGACCATCTTGGTTTAATTTACTTGCGGTGATCCGGCCTTCAATGCGTTTTACCGCAAGATTTTCGCTATAGTTTCTTAATAAGCTTGCATAAAGACTGGCATCAAAATGATAGGCGTGGGTAATACCGGCAAGTGGCGAGCCTGCAATGCTATCTATAGCATCAAATTTATTGTGTTTAGCGGCCTGATAATTAAGGGAGTATTGCCAAAAATCAGCAGCTTGCAGCGGATTAGATTTAAGCCAATAATGATGAAACTGGGTGAAGCCAATGTCTTTGCCTATGTTACCAAAGGCATGCATGTAGGTTTGTTGCTGTTTTCCCCAATTTTCGAATTCAATCCCTAGTTTGTAGGTTGCTTGGGTTTGTTTAATAAAGTCTGCTTCTTTAATCCCTAACACGCTATTAAATATTTGTAACGGTGGAATAGTGGCTTCACCGACACCGATAGTGCCAATATCTTCGGATTCTACTAAGGTAATATTTAGCTGACTTTTAAACAGACGAACTAACATAGCAGCAGTCATCCAGCCCGAAGTGCCGCCACCTACAATTACAATGTTTTTAATGTTGTTATTATTCATGGTAATCGCCTTACATTTTTATTGTTTTTAAAGTAAAAAAGCCCCTGTAACAGGTTACAGAGGCTTATTTTCGACACTAAGATTAGAACTTGTAGTTCGCACCTAGCATGAAGTTACGGCCGTAATTTTGGTAATCACGTACTTGGCGTTGATCACCATTGACGTATGACGAAAATGGTTCGTTAGTTAAGTTATTCACCTGGAATAATACTGATAGGCCATATAGGGCATCAATACCACTTTCACTGAAGTCGTAACCGACTTGCGCATCAACTACGGTTTCAGCTTTAACATTAACATTTGTACGCGTTAAGCTAACTGCTGTTACTTCACCTAAGAAGTCACTACGGTAGCGAGAGCTAACACGTGCTTCAAAGCCTGAATTTTCATAGTACACTGTTGCATTAAAGGTTTTCTCAGAAAGACCTGGCAAGGTTGTCGGTTCGCTATCAGGTGTTTCTTTTACTTCACTGTCATTGTAAGAGCCACTTAATACGGTACCAAAACCTTCTAACGCATCAGCCCACATTCCAAAGTCCATAGAGAATGACGCTTCAATACCTTGAACATATCCGCCTTGACCATTTTGCCACTGCGCAAAAGATCCAATTGGGTTATCTGTTGGGTTTTGTGGCACGATGTCAGTAAAATCGATAAATGATGTTTGTCTGTAAGTGTAGTTTTCTAGGTCTTTATAGAATACCGCTAAAGCAAAGTAACCTTGATCGCTGAAGTAGTTTTCATAGCTAATATCGTACTGACGGGCTAACCAAGGACGAAGTTGGGTATTACCCGCATTACCTTTCCAATTCACACCGTCTTTAGGGTTATCTTCATAATTATAACCAATGTTAGAGTTCATCTGATCCATACGTGAACGAGTTAACGTGCGGGCAGCAGAGACACGTAGCATTTGGCTATCGGCAACAGCAAAACCTAAGTTCATGCTTGGTAGCCATTCGGTATAAGAGGCGCTGTCGTAGTTGGCGTTGGTAACCAACTCACCACCTTCTAGGGTTGATGCGGTACCGTTTGAACTTTGATCTGTCATTACAGCTTGAATACCGAAGTTACCCGTAAATGGAACATCGTAAACATCAGTATCAATGGTTGCCATTACAAATGCGGTAGTGACTTCTTCACTGACATCCCATGAGTCAACCGCACGGTGCTCTTGACCTGGAGTATCTTTGGCATCAGTTTCAATGTAGTTACCGTCATTGTAGAAAGCTAATGAGTCATAGCTTAATACGTCACCCATACCAAAGAAGGCTAGTGAGGTGGGACGTAACAAATATTGTTCAGGGACTGACATTACATAGTTATCAGTGTCGTCATAACCTTTAAGGGTTAAAAAGTAACCTTTGTCTAATTTGGTTTTTTCACGTTCTGAGTAATTCACACCAAATTCAACACTGCGAATCGCACTATCGTCAAAAATATATTCAGCGGCTAAACGGAACGATTTTAATTCATCTTCAATTTCAGGCTTGTTTATGAAACCATGTTGAGAATTGGGTCCTAGTGGTTTCCCCCAACCAAGTGGATCGCCAAGTTTGATGAGATTTGGATCAGAGTAATCTAACTCAGGGCTAAAGGTATAGGTGCCATCGCTATTGTAAGCAAAGCGTAGATCTTCTACTGCGCCCACGCCAGATCCACTGCCTGTACCACTGTAACTTTCTAAACTAAAGTCAGTACGTTCGGCTTTTGATAAACCAATATCTGCTTCAACACTCCAGTTATCATTGATTTGGAATTGGTTGTTCCAGCCAACAGATATCGATTCTGCATCACGCGTGCTTAGATCATTACGTACTACCACTTCAGCGTCACGAATAACACCTTCAGTAACAAGGCCGTTTTCGATTTTAGTGGCCTCTGTACTGCCGGTACCAGCCCAAGCCGCAGGAATTTCGATACCACGTAAGCGTTGGGTATCAGTAAATTTAGAGTAATATAAATCAAGTTTGGTTTGATAAAAATCATTTGGTGCGAATTCAACTACCGCTAACACACCATCACGTTCAAGTTCTGATGAACGGACATAAGGTTTTGCACCGCCAAGTACACTATCACCCGCTGCAGTTTCTGGGTAACCCCATGCATTCCAGCGCTCTTCTTGGTTTGGCGACATCATACGCGCATAACCAATGGCTAAACCTATGGTGTCATCAGCGAATTGGTCGATATAAGAAATACTGCCACGGTATCCGGTATCAGATGAACCTGAGTTTAATGCACCAAGGTCATTCATTTCACCGCGAATACCAACAGCAAAAGTTTGTTCGCCGTGGGTAAGTGGACTAATGGTTTGCATATCTACCGTACCACCAATAGCTTGCGCCATTACAGAGGCATCAGGTGTTTTATATACAACTACACGGTTTAATAATTCAGAAGGGTATTGGTCAAATTCAACGCCACGGTTATCGTTAACCGATGCTTGCTCGCGTCCGTTTAAGGTTGCTGTGGTGAAATCTGGGCCCATTCCGCGAATCGAGATAACGTTAGCGCGGCCATCAAGACGCTGAGCCGATACACCTGGTAAACGAGCAAGTGACTCTGCAATAGATACATCAGGTAGTTTACCAATATCTTCAGCTGAAATAGCTTCAACTACCGAAGAAGAGCTCATCTTCACTGCTTGAGCTTCTTGTAAACTACGGCGAATACCAGTGACTTGAATCACTTCAATGTTTTCATCAGCAGTGGCTGTATTTGTAACATCGTCAGCAGCATAAGCACTTATACTTGCACCTGCAGCAGCTAACGCTAATGTGAGTAGGCTCGGTTTAAAAAGCAACATTCATCTTTCCCCTTTTGTGAATGCTTAACCTTGATATGTCCAGATCAAGTAGTTAGCAATCATTATGATTTTGGTTACAGTCTTTATTGTGTTTTTTGTATCAGCCGTCTTAATTGACTGCATAAGCGCTGAAGTTATGACCAAATTGTTGCACAACAGTGACGATACTACTCCTAGGATTGTTTAGCCGACAATATTATGCATACGTATTCAAAAGCGTCACACACAAATGTTGACTGTTTTTTTACATTTTATTAACTGGATTTGAATCATTTTTTGTTGTCATAAGTCCATGTATACAAGAGATATTAATCAAATTTCATTAAGATGATTTGATAACTAATTTAATGCATACGTATGCAGGTGTATTGAACCTGATTTCCAAATTCACGTATCCTCGTTGCAACAACAAAATAACGATGGCGTGTTAAAGCGTCGCAACATATGTTTAACAGTATAGGTGCTACTTGCTTGTGTTGAGCATCATTTAGAGGGAATGTAATGGGTCAAGTAACCTGGTGGCGCGGCGGTATTATTTACCAAGTTTATCCACGCAGTTTGATGGATTCGAACGATGATGGAGTAGGTGACTTACAAGGGATCATTGCCAAGCTTGACTACATATCAAGTCTAAATGTGGATGCGATTTGGATTTCCCCTTTCTTTAGATCACCGATGAAAGACTTTGGTTACGATATTAGTGACTATCGCGATATTGACCCAATGTTTGGCACCATGGCTGATTTTGACGAGCTAATTGCAAAAGCACATGGATTGAATATCAAGATCATTATCGACCAAGTACTTAGCCATACCTCAGATCAACATGACTGGTTTGAACAAAGCCGTCAAAACCGAACTAATCCTAAAGCTGACTGGTATGTGTGGGCCGATCCAAAAGAGGACGGTAGCGCACCGAATAACTGGCTTGCCATTTTTGGTGGCTGTGCATGGGAATGGGAGCCACGTCGTCAACAATATTTTTTACACAACTTCTTAAAAAGCCAACCGGATCTTAATTTCCATTGCGATGAACTGCGCCAAGCGGTCCTAGATAATGTTGAGTTTTGGCTGAAAAAGGGTGTTGATGGCTTTAGATTAGATGCGATTACCTTTTGCTATCATGATGAGCAATTACGTGATAATCCCGCTAAACCGAAAGATCAACGTCAAGGTCGCGGTTTTAGCGAAGACAATCCTTATGCTTATCAATACCATTACTACAATAATACTCGCCCACAAACGGTAGGATTTATTGAAGAGTTACGGGCATTGATTAATCGCTATCCAGGGGCAGTCACTTTAGGTGAAGTGTCATCTGAAGATTCACTTGCCACTATGGCTGAGTACACCCAAGGTGATGATCGCCTGCATATGGCTTATAGCTTTGAGCTGTTAACCGATGATTTCAGTGCAGCGTATATTCGCCAAACCGTTGAAGAATTAGAAGCCAGTATTGGTGACGGTTGGCCGTGCTGGGCCATTGGTAATCATGATGTTCAACGTGTTGCAACGCGATGGGGCAAGGGCGAAACTAATCCCGATCTTGTTAAAATGCTTAACGGCATGTTGTTTTCATTACGCGGCAGTATCTGCAGTTATCAGGGCGAAGAATTAGGATTAACCGAAGCCCCGATCGAGTTTGACCAGCTTCAAGATCCTTTTGGGATTACATTTTGGCCGATGTTCAAAGGTCGAGATGGTTGCCGTACGCCAATGCCTTGGACAAAAGATGCCGAGCAGGCGGGTTTTTCAACAGCCGCGCCTTGGTTACCCATTCCGTTAGCTCATGCTGAAAACGCAGTGGACACTCAAGAGACAGATCCAAAGTCTATTTTGAATAGTTATCGACATTTTTTAGCATGGCGAAAGCAACAACCTATACTGATTAGCGGTGATATTCACTTCGTCAATACAAATGAATCAATACTCGCTTTTGAACGCCATTTTGAAGAAAAGAAAATGTTAGTGCTGTTTAATCTTTCAAACCAAAATACAGTGTTTGCGGTCGATACTTATCAATTAAATGCTGAGTTGAATGAACATGGTTTGTTAGCGGGTAAGCAAATCGGCACGGTTATCGAGTTGCCACCCTTTGGCAGTTATTTCGCTAACATAGAATAAAGTGTACACGCCGATAGCCAATTTATCGGCGTTTTTTTATCACCTTTTCAATAACAATAATGAATAAAGGAAACTAATTATGGCGCTTTCAGCCCCCTCAAATACAACTACCGTATCATCGACTGGTAATGACAATTACCGTTTTGCACTGGTTTCGCTCACCTCGCTATTTTTTATGTGGGGATTTATTACTTGCTTAAATGATATTTTAATTCCACATTTAAAATCGGTGTTCTCGCTTAGCTACACTGAAGCAATGTTGATTCAGTTTTGCTTTTTTGGTGCTTATTTTTTAGTGTCGCTACCAGCAGGTAACTTAGTTAAAAAGCTAGGGTATCAAAAAGGGATTGTCACAGGATTAGCTATTGCCAGTTTAGGTTGTGCTTTATTCTATCCCGCAGCTGATTTTGCCGTTTATGGTTTATTTTTAGCCGCGCTATTTGTGCTTGCATCAGGTATCACCATATTACAAGTCGCTGCCAATCCTTATGTAAATGCCCTTGGTAGTGTTGAAACGGCATCAAGTCGTCTTAATTTAACTCAGGCTTTTAACGCCCTAGGCACTACGGTGGCACCCTTTTTTGGGGCGGTGTTGATTTTATCGGTTGCATCAGGCGCGACGGCAGAATTATCTCATGCGCAAGCAGAAGCTGATGTGGTTAAATTACCTTATTTACTATTATCAGGCATGTTGGCGTTATTAGCGGTGATTTTTTCAAAGTTATCATTGCCACAAATCGTTGAACATGCCGAACCAGCAGATGTCTCTGGCAATATTACTCATAATGGCAAAACCAGTGCGATGCAGTCGATACACCTTGTATTGGGCGCAATTGGTATTTTTGTTTATGTGGGTGCTGAAGTCTCTATTGGCAGCTTTTTAGTCAGTTTTTTGGGGGAAGAAAGCATCGCAGGGCTGAAAGAAGCCGATGCCGCCAATTATATTGCGTATTATTGGGGCGGGGCGATGGTAGGACGGTTTATTGGTTCAGTGGTTATGCAAAAAATTCCAGCCGGTACAGTATTAGCTTTTAATGCTCTGATGGCTTCAATACTGGTGTTGGTGGCAATGAATACCCAAGGTGCGATCGCTATGTGGGCAATTTTGGCGGTGGGACTTTTTAACTCGATAATGTTCCCTACCATTTTCAGTTTAGCACTGCGTGATTTAGGTCCACACACTTCGCAAGGATCTGGCATTTTATGTTTGGCTATTGTTGGTGGCGCAATAGTGCCATTATTACAGGGCGTTATGGCTGACAACATGGGCTTACAACCTGCGTTTATTTTGCCGGTAATCTGCTATGCCTTTATATTATTCTATGGTGCGAAAGGCGCTAAAATGTAGGTGAGATTAGCGTGTTAATTGAATATGCTAAGTTAAAGCGACCTTATGGGTCGCTTTTTTATTGCTATCATTGCGGTTAATACCTATGATCGGCGCAAATATTCTATTGGTTCTCATTATTTAGTAGGTTTTAGCTAACGTAAGTTATCCATGTTTAAAAAAGCTGGTTATCTAGTCATAATTAACAGGTTAATTTTGCGTGATGTGAAAAATGAATCGAACCGTAATTAATGGTTCAAATAGTGAGTTGCTGTGGTTTGACGTTGTTTTTATCTTGTTGCTAAATTGAGAGTGTTATGCTGACTTTTCCTTTATCTGGTAGTTCTTCTGAGCTGGTGTTAAATGTGTTAACTATGGTGTTAAACCAGGGAAAACCTTTGGACCGCGCTTATTCGCATAACTTTTCGGGTTTAAAACTTGAGCCTTCTGAACAAGCCAGAATTACCCTTGTGGCGGGAGATATTCTGCGCCGCTTAAATCTGTATTGTTTTATCGTTGATATTGAGCAGGATGAGTTTGACCGTTTAGGTTCAAAGTTACTTAATGGCTGGCATTTATTCCATGGGCTTGAGTTACCTAAAATGCAGTATTCATTACAAGTCGATGAGAAACTACTGAAGCAAAAAATTGAAACCGCTAAATCAATACCAACCTTATGGGATGGCTGCCCAGAATGGCTAGATACGCTTGGTCAAGCACAGTTAGGCGATAAATGGCCTGCAGAACGCGCCGCGTTAACGCAAGTCCCCGGTCGATTTATACGCGTCAATGAATTAAAGACAAACCGTGAAAAGTTGATGACAAGCCTTGCCAAAGAAGGTGTCGAAACTCAAATAGTAGTTGCTGTCGACAGCGCCCTTGAAGTGACGTCCAATTCTGCATTATTTAGAACGGATTGCTTTCAAAAAGGATTATTTGAGCAACAGGATGCCGGTTCGCAATTAGTTGCCGCTGCCGTTGATGCTAAGCCTGGGATGCGCGTAGTGGATGCCTGTGCAGGCGCAGGGGGTAAAACGTTACACATTGCAGCGCAGATGCAAGGTAAAGGCCGATTATTGGCAATGGATATCGAACAATGGAAACTGGATAATCTTAAAACGCGTGCCAAAAGAGCAGGGGCTCATAATGTTGAAACGCGTATTATTGCCAGTTCGAAAACGATTAAACGCTTGAAGCTAACGGCAGATCGTGTTTTGCTTGATGTGCCATGTTCAGGGTTAGGTGTTTTAAAGCGAAACCCTGATTCAAAATGGCGTGACACGGCAGAGCGTTTACCAGTGCTTATCGATTTACAAAAACAGATTATTGATAGTTATAGCCGCATGGTTAAAGTTGGCGGCATGCTGATTTACGCTACCTGTTCAATTATGCCTGATGAAAATCGCAATCAAGTGGATCGTTTTCTCAGCGAGAATCCACATTTTAGCTTAATTGAAGATGAAACTATTTTAGTTTCAGAACATGGTTTTGACGGTTTTTATCTGGCAAAAATGATCAGAAATGCCGAGTAACAACTTATCCCTGTATCAAATGTTAAATAGGTTTGTTGTTAATGGAATGTAGTCATGTAGTAACTAATGTTTGATAAAATCCGCTATTAGACATAATCTAAAAGTAGCTGATTTTATCTCACTTTTTGTTATTAGTTTATGCGGAGCTGTATGGATTCTAGTCAAATAGATATCAAAGCGGATTTAGGCATTGTGCATACGGATGAGCACAAGACTAGTCTTGAGCGCTATAGCGCCATTTTAAATATGGTGCTTGAAGCTGTACCTTTAGGCGAAATGTTACACAGTTTAGTATTGTTGATCGAAGCCCAAAAAATAGGTACTCGCGCGTCGGTATTGTTATTAAGTGATGACGGTACCCGCTTGTTATCTGGAGCCGCCCCAAATTTACCAAATGATTACAACGAAGCTATTAATGGTGTTTTGATTGGTCCTAATGTCGGCTCATGTGGCACGGCGGCTTACTTGCAACAGCGTGTGATTGTTGAAGATATTGAAAATCATCCTAACTGGGCTGATTACAAAGCACTGCCCCTAAAAGCAGGCCTGCGCGCATGCTGGTCTGAGCCTATTTTTGATAGTATGGGCAATGTACTTGGTACTTTTGCAATGTACTACGACACCATTAAATCGCCTACCTCTCAAGATTTAAACTTAATTCAAGAAGCCGCAAGATTAGCGAGTTTAGCAATTGAACGTAGCAGAGGATTACACTTACAGCGCTTAAGTAGCAAAATTTTTGATAGTTTGCCTATTGCACTGGTTATCACAAACGAGCAAAACGCAGTGTTGACCTGTAACCCCAGTTTTGCGCAGTCGACAACATTGTATGATGTTAAGAATAACTACTTCAACGTTAGAACCTACCTCAAACCTTCTAATTCAGAATTATTGCAAGAACTGTTCAATACAATCCGTTTAGGTCAATCATGGCAAGGCGAGCTAAAAGCGCGAAAAAATATTAACGATATCATCGATATTGAACTAGTTGTCACGGTTATTCGTGATTCTTTAACACAGCAAAATTGTTATGCATGGATGATAACCGATATCACTGCCCGTAAAACGACAGAAAAATTAATCGATTTTCAGAATCATTATGATCAACTTACCGGTCTTGCCAATCGTAAACATCTATTTAAGAGGATGGATAGCTTAATTAGTGAGTCTCACTGTTTGGGCGGCGAAATTGAACCTTTCAGTATGATGATTTTAGATTTAGATCACTTTAAGCAAATTAACGACACTTTAGGTTCAGATAATGGCGATGAAGTACTGCAAACGGTGGCGAAAAGGTTATTAGAGGTTTTACCTGATAATAGCTTACCCGCTCGCATTGCTGCAGACGAGTTTGCAATTGTGCTTCCAGGTTATGACAGTACAGAAAAACTATCCGACTTTGCGGAAAAAATTAAAGCCGCTATCGGTAAAGAAATGTCTGTGGCTAATCAAACCCTGTCAGTGGGTATTAGCAGTGGTTTTGCTACTTTTCCAAGCGATGCTACAACGGCGGAGTTGATGCTTAACTGTGCCAGTCAGGCAATGTACAACGCCAAAGCGAGTGGTCGAAATTGTCATCAATTTTTCAATCAGGAAATACAATTAGAAGCAGAGCGAATTGCGCAATTACATTTTCATTTAAAAAAAGCCATTAGCCAAAATGAGTTAGAGTTATTCTACCAGCCAATCGTAAATCCATTAAGCGGTGACATTGTTAAAGCAGAAGCTTTACTGCGTTGGTGCCATAAGGGCCAATATATATCACCAGCTGAATTTATTCCTATAGCAGAACAGTCAGGTTTAATTGTTGAAGTTGGAGAATGGGTAAAAACTCAAGCTGTTATTACAGCGATGGACCTTAAAAAACGAGGCTTACATATTCCCATCGCTGTCAATGTGTCCACTTTAGAGTTTTGGTCGTTAGAGCTTCAAACACGTTTTTTACAGTTTTTTGACGATGTTGTCGAAAAACTCAATATCGACGCCTTCCCTTATGAAATGATTACGCTAGAAATCACCGAATCCTTAATGATGAAACAACAAAAAGAGGTATGCGAATTACTGTCTTTATTACGTCAAAGAGGTATCAAAATTTCAATCGATGACTTTGGTACAGGATATTCATCATTGTCTTATTTGGTTAGCTTTCCTGTTGATCAAATTAAAATTGATAAGTCATTTATTCACCAACTTGAAACCGATCCCAGACATAAAGCATTAGTCGAGGCTATTGTTAGTATGAGTCGTGCTTTAGATTTAACAGTAATTGCTGAAGGGGTCGAAACTCAACGGCAGTTGGACTTTGTCAATCAACAACAAATTCAAGCTGTACAAGGGTATTTTTATTATAAACCCATGTCTAAGCAAGACTTCTTTAAGTTGATGTAAGATATTGATTGAAATGGTATTTCGGGTTTCTGGTGAGCTTTTTACTTTTGTTGTTTAAAACAGCGCTTTATATTGCCTATTGAGTTAGATACAGAATAATGTTCTGTTTCTTGGGTTTGGCCAATATCCCATAAAAATTGAATAAAAAAATACCGCTGAATCAGCGGTATTTAATTCATTTCATTAACTTACTAATTTAATTATGCAAGTAAGCTTTTAGGATCAGTGAATGTCAGTGATAGCGCTTCAGCCACTTCTTTACATACAATCTTACCGTGCATCACGTTCAAGCCATTTAATAAGTGCTTGTCGCTTAATAATGCTTCTTTATAGCCTAGGTTTGCTAATCGGATGATATAAGGCAGTGTTGCATTGTTAAGTGCAAATGTTGAAGTACGTGCAACAGCACCAGGCATGTTAGCTACACAGTAATGCACTACGTCATCCACAATGTAAGTTGGATCTTGGTGAGTAGTAGCATGTGATGTTTCAACACATCCGCCTTGGTCAATCGCCACATCGACAATTGCACTACCAGGCTTCATACGCTTAATCATATCTTTAGTGACAAGTTTAGGTGCAGCAGCACCAGGAACAAGTACACCACCAATTACTAAGTCAGCTTCTAATACATGACGTTCAATGGCGTCTGCAGTTGAGTAAACCGCTTTAACAGCTGAACCAAACTGAACATTTAAACGACGTAAAGCATCAATGCTACGGTCTAAAACAACAACGTCAGCACCCATACCCACAGCCATTTGTGCAGCATTGGTACCAACCATGCCACCGCCAATAATTACAACTTTAGCAGGCTCAACACCAGGAACGCCGCCCAATAACATGCCACGGCCGCCTAATGATTTCTCTAAAGCACGAGCACCCGCTTGAATAGACATGCGACCAGCAACTTCAGACATTGGAGCAAGTAGTGGTAAGCCGCCACGGTCATCAGTTACGGTTTCATAAGCGATACAAACGGCTCCGCTTTTTACGAGATCTTCAGTTTGTGGTAAATCTGGTGCTAAGTGTAAATAAGTAAATAAAATCTGGTCGTGACGTAGCATCGCACGCTCAACAGCTTGTGGCTCTTTTACTTTTACAATCATTTCAGCTTTTGCGAAGACTTCCGCTGCAGTCGCTAAAATTTCAGCGCCGGCATCAATATAGTCTTGATCAGTAAAACCAATACCAACACCAGCATCAGCTTGAACAAAGACTTCATGACCTTTAATAGTCAATTCGCGAACACTTGAAGGAACCATACCAACACGATATTCGTGGTTTTTGATTTCTGTTGGAACACCAATAATCATTTTTGAGCCTCGATTTGTATAGTACTCGTAGGGGAGACGAGTAATTTTATTATTAATTATTTACCCTGAACGTGCTTATTTCAGGAGGCTCTAGTATAGTACCGCTCCAGCAGTTTATGCTGCTGAAGTTTGATAATAAAAAGATAATAATGTTGTTAAAGTGGTGCAATAGAGTTAAAAATATGGCAAATAATAAGAATTATTCAATTAAAGATTTAGACCGTATTGATAGAAACATTTTGAATGAACTGCAGATGGATGGCAGAATTTCAAATGTTGAATTATCAAAGCGTGTCGGTCTTAGTCCAACCCCTTGTCTTGAAAGGGTTAAACGTCTTGAGAAACAAGGTTTTATTAACGGATATACAGCATTAGTGAATCCGCATTATTTAGGCGCTTCATTGTTAGTATTTGTGGAGATCACGTTAAACCGTGATACCCCTGATATTTTTGATCGTTTCAATCGTGCTGTTCAGTTACTCGATGATATTCAAGAGTGTCATTTGGTCTCTGGTGATTTTGACTATTTATTAAAAACCCGTGTGTCCGATATGTCAGCTTATCGTCGTTTGTTGGGGGAAACCCTGTTAAAGCTTCCTTCAGTTTCTGATACTCGTACATACGTTGTGATGGAAGAAGTTAAGCAAACAAATAAAGTAGCGCTTAATTTAATCGCCGAGTTGTAATATTTGTCGAGTTAGCTGTAAATCGCAGCAGTTAACTCTTCAAATCTCCTTAGTAGAAATAGGCTATTACTCAGCTATTTCTGCTTATTATTTACCCAGCCTGTCTTATTCGCGATTTAAGCGATGAAATCCTCTTCACATTCGATTGAGCTTATGGCTTCCACAGTGCATAATCACTGAAAACACAGATTATTCTGTGATAATCTATTTAATTACTGTCTTTAATTTCATGTATGGATGATACCGTTGACTCAGGGAAATAGTTTAAAAACGCTCAGTGGCCTACAGCGACTACTTGAAGGCGGCTTAATTTTTTGTTGCATGGTAGCAACATACATATTATTAGCATTATCTAGCTTCAGCCCAAATGACCCAGGCTGGAGCCAATCGCATTTTCAAGGTGAAATTCATAATTGGACAGGTGCCGTTGGCGCCTGGACTGCAGATGTATTGTTGTATTTCTTTGGTTTCATTGCCTACTGTATTCCCGTCATAATAGCCACCACCGGGTGGTTCTTCTTTAATCGTGCGCACAAGTTATTAGAAATTGATTATTTCTCAGTTGGTTTACGTATTATTGGCTTCATGCTAATGGTATTAGCCTTGGCCGCCTTAGTCAGTATGAATGTCGATGATGTCTATGTGTTTTCTGCCGGAGGAGTGGCGGGGGATGTGATTAGCCAGGCTATGTTGCCGTACTTTAATGTAATGGGGACTGTTCTGCTTTTACTGTGTTTTATTGGCGCTGGGTTCACTTTAGCTACAGGGATCAGTTGGCTAACCATTATCGAGTTACTTGGGAACGGTGTTATCTGGTTAGCGAAAAAAGTATGGTCTTTACCACAATCACTCAAACGCGATCGTGAAACCGAAGACACTCGCGGATTTATGTCAGTGGTTGATAAGTTTAAGCAACGCCGTGAAAGTGGTTTTGACGATGAGTTATCCCAACCACTTGTTGCCGATGATGACAACGTAACTAACATTAAGATCAATCCAGTTGATGATGAAATTAATCATGTTACAGATATTAACACTACAGTTAAGCCGACGATAAAACCATTTTCTATACCTGAACCTAAGGCAGACAAGAAGCGAAGTATTTTCAGCCGTAAAGTGAAAGACGCGCCAGTTGAGCCTAAAATTGAAGCAGATTATGGTGACGACGACGATCGTCTTGAGCCAAAAATGTTTCAACAGGATATTAATGATTTAGAACCTTCATTTGATTCTTGGTCGACAGAAGATGAAGATAGAACCCCAAGCTTTTCTGCTATTGATGATCTTGATGAAAACCATGACATTATCGATGAACCTGAATTTGAACAGGTGCATTCAACAGGGGCATTAGTTGCACAGCAACAACCTAAAAAAGAAGCTAAAATTGTTGATGGCATTGTCATGATTGATGGTCAGGCACCCGAAAAACCAAGAGCGCCTATGGCACCGTTGCCAGACCTAAGCTTACTTGATATCCCCGATAGAAAGAAGAATCCCATTAGCGAGGAAGAACTTGAGCAGGTCGCTCGTTTAGTTGAAATTAAGTTAGCCGATTTCAATATTGTCGCCAATGTTGTCGGAGTCTATCCTGGCCCAGTCGTAACCCGTTTTGAATTAGAACTTGCTCCAGGTGTTAAAGCCTCAAAAATCACTAATTTATCAAAAGATTTAGCGCGTTCTTTATTATCAGAAAACGTGCGGGTTGTTGAAGTTATTCCCGGAAAAGCCTACGTAGGCCTAGAATTACCGAATAAATTCCGTGAAACCGTCTTTATGCGGGACGTGCTAGATAGTGATGCTTTCAGAGAGAGTAAATCGAAATTGTCTATGGTGTTAGGCCAAGATATTTCAGGCGAGCCAGTCATTGTTGATCTCGGTAAAATGCCGCATTTATTAGTCGCTGGTACAACGGGCTCGGGTAAATCTGTAGGCGTAAACGTGATGATCACCAGTTTGCTGTATAAGTCTGGTCCCGATGATGTTCGATTTATTATGATCGACCCTAAGATGCTTGAATTATCAGTGTATGAAGGCATCCCACATTTATTGTGTGAGGTTGTCACTGATATGAAAGAAGCTGCCAATGCTCTGCGTTGGTGTGTTGGCGAAATGGAGCGTCGTTATAAATTGATGTCAGCTTTAGGTGTTCGTAACTTAAAAGGTTATAACATCAAAATTAAAGAAGCGGCAGCAAGAGGTGAGTACATCCCTGATCCACTTTGGAAACAATCTGAAAGTATGCTTGATGAAGCGCCACCATTGGATAAATTACCCGCCATTGTAGTGGTGGTTGATGAATTTGCCGATATGATCATGATTGTAGGTAAAAAAGTGGAAGAGCTAATTGCTCGTATTGCCCAAAAAGCACGCGCGGCAGGTATTCATTTGATATTAGCGACACAGCGACCATCAGTTGATGTGATCACAGGCTTAATTAAAGCTAATATTCCAACTCGAATCGCTTTTCAGGTGTCATCACGCATTGATTCGCGCACGATTTTAGATCAACAGGGTGCAGAAACCCTACTAGGTATGGGTGACATGCTGTATTTACCCCCTGGTACAAGTGTTCCTAACCGAGTGCATGGTGCATTTATTGATGACCACGAAGTACATAAAGTCGTAGCCGATTGGTGTGCACGTGGTAAACCACAATATGTGCAAGAAATTTTGAATGGCGTGTCAGATGGTGAGCAAGTGTTGTTACCTGGCGAGTCAGCAGACTCTGATGATGAACTGGATGCTCTTTATGATGAAGCGGTCGCATTTGTTACCGAAACGCGCAGAGGTTCTATTTCCAGTGTTCAAAGAAAGTTCAAAATTGGTTATAACCGTGCAGCAAGAATAATTGAGTCAATGGAAGCACAAGGTATTGTTAGCTCCCAAGGCCATAATGGCAATCGTGAAGTATTGGCGCCACCGCCACCAAGAAATTAGGAAAAGTTATGCGATTAAAGCAAATAGCCATTATTACAATTGCAGCAGTTAGCTTGATGGGCAGTAGTATTGTACTTGCCAACGATGCTGAGGCGTTGCGTGGCAAGCTGACAAATATTGATAATTTACATGCTAAATTTCAACAAAAAGTTACCGACGTGAACAACAAGCCTATTCAAACAGGTAATGGTATTTTTGCGTTGTCATATCCGAATAAATTTTATTGGCATTTGACCGAGCCTGATGAATCTTTAATTGTGGCTGATGGTTCAAGTTTGTGGATCTATAACCCGTTTGCTGAAGAAGTAACGGTAATGGATGTATCTCAAGCCGTAGATGCGTCACCAATCGCCTTATTAGTTCATCGCGATGAAGCCACATGGTCGCAGTACAATGTTAAACAATCAGCTAAAAAATCCGATTGCTTTGATATTGTCCCAAAAGAAGCCAAAGGCAGTGTGATTGCGGTGACTGTGTGTTTTAACAAAAATCAGTTGTCGGCTTTCGATTTAACTGACGAGCAAGGCAATTTAAGCCAATTTAGCTTACTTGAACAACGCAGTGTCACGCCAACCGAGCAATCTTTGTTTCACTTTGCCCTCCCTGAAAATGTTGATATTGATGATCAACGTTTAAAGCAGATCCAATAATTATTCGTGGCCAATCTAGATTTTAATTTCGCACCCGATTTTCGCCCATTAGCGGCGAGAATGCGGCCGCGTGATATCAACGAATATATTGGTCAAATGCATTTACTTGGGGCTGGGCAACCGTTACGTAAAGCGTTAGAGGCAAATCGTGCCCACTCTATGTTGTTATGGGGGCCGCCAGGTACAGGAAAAACCACTTTAGCCGAGTTAGTCGCGCATTATGCTAATGCCCATGTAGAACGTATTTCTGCAGTGACTTCAGGTGTCAAAGATATTCGCGCTGCGATTGAGCAGGCAAAAGCTGTTGCTCAAAGCCGTGGCCAACGAACATTATTATTTGTTGATGAAGTTCATCGTTTTAACAAAAGCCAACAGGATGCCTTTTTACCGTTCATTGAAGATGGCACGGTTATTTTTGTTGGCGCAACAACTGAAAATCCCTCATTCGAAATAAACAATGCGCTTTTATCACGTGCCAGGGTTTATTTAATTAATCGATTAAGCAATGATGAAATTATTCAAATTGCCCAGCAAGCATTAATAGATGTTGAGCGAGGTTTGGGTAAAAGACAGCTGCTATTACCCGATAATGTGGCTAATTCATTAGCACAAATTTGTGATGGTGATGCCCGAAAAGCGCTTAACTTGATTGAGTTAATGGGAGATTTAGTTGCCGATAACGGTGAGTTTACTCTTGATATGCTAACCCAAGTAGCGGGTCATCAAGTGGCTGGCTACGATAAAAATGGCGACCAATTTTACGACTTAATTTCAGCGGTGCATAAATCGGTTCGCGGCTCTGCACCTGATGCGGCGCTTTATTGGTATTGTCGGATATTAGAAGGTGGCGGTGATCCGTTATATGTTGCTAGACGATTGTTAGCCATAGCCTCTGAAGATATCGGCAATGCCGATCCTATGGCAATGACAGTGGCAATCAATGCTTGGGACTGTTTTCATCGTTTAGGTCCAGCAGAAGGCGAGCGAGCCATCGCACAAGCTGTGCTTTATCTTGCCAGTGCCCCTAAAAGTAATGCTGTTTATACTGCATTTAAGCAAGCTAGAGACTTGGCTAAGCAAACAGGGCATGAACCTGTGCCAAACCATTTACGAAATGCACCCACCCAGCTAATGAAAGATATTGGCTATGGCCAACAATATCGCTATGCCCATGATGAGCCTGATGCCTTTGCGGCAGGTGAGAATTATTTTCCTGAATCACTACAAGATGCACATTTTTATCAGCCAACAAATCGTGGTTTTGAAAAGCGCATTCAAGATAAATTGGCCAATTTAGCCCAACGAGATCAACAAAGTGAGCTAAAACGCTATGACTAATATACTGTTTGTGGCATTGGGCGGTTCAATTGGCGCTGTTTTGCGCTATCTTATTTCAATTTTTATGATCCAAGTATTTGGAAGCAGTTTCCCTTTTGGTACACTGTTGGTCAACGTATTAGGATCGTTTTTAATGGGGATAGTTTATGCCTTAGGGCAACTTAGCCATTTAAGCCCTGAAGTAAAGTCACTTGTAGCTGTTGGCTTACTTGGAGCATTAACTACCTTTTCTACTTTTTCTAACGAAACCTTATTGCTTATGCAAGAGGGTTTATGGTTTAAAAGTATGCTTAATGTGTTGTTGAACGTGACCCTGTGTTTATTCATGGTGTACTTAGGTCAGCAACTAATTTTTTCTCGCGTTTAACTAAAAAGAACTGACAACATGCTAGATCCAAAATTTTTGCGTAACGAACTTGAAGACACAGCTAAACGTTTAGCTGCCCGTGGTTTTACCTTAGATGTAGAGCACATCTCGGCATTAGAAGACAAGCGTAAAACGCTACAGGTCGAAACTGAAGAGCTACAGGCTTCTCGCAATGCGATTTCTAAGTCCATTGGTCAAGCTAAAGCACGTGGTGAAGATACAAGTTCGATCATGGCACAAGTCGGTGATTTAGGCGCTCAGTTAGACGCTAAAAAGACCGAGTTAACCGCGTTATTGCAAGAATTAAATCTACTTGCAATGAGTCTGCCTAATTTACCAGACGATGCCGTGCCTCAAGGTGCTGATGAAAACGACAACGTCGAAGTGAGACGTTGGGGGACCCCTAAAGCATTTGATTTTGAAGTTAAAGATCACCTTGATTTAGGCGAAGCTCTACAAGGTTTAGACTTTAAAAATGCCGTTAAAATTACTGGTTCGCGGTTTATTGTGATGAAAGGTCAAATCGCGCGTTTAAATCGCGCCCTTGGTCAATTCATGCTTGATACTCATACTAATAAACATGGTTATACTGAAGCCTATGTGCCGTTATTAGTGAATGAAGATAGCTTATTAGGTACAGGACAATTGCCTAAATTTGGCGAAGATTTATTCCACACCAAACCAGCAACTGAAGAAGCCCAAAGTCTATCTTTGATCCCAACAGCCGAAGTACCACTGACTAACTTGGTGCGTGATACGATTGTTGATGAAGCTGAATTACCGATAAAAATGACTGCCTTAACAGCATGTTTCAGAAGTGAAGCTGGCTCTTACGGCCGTGATACACGTGGCTTAATTCGTCAGCACCAATTTGATAAAGTTGAGTTAGTGCAAATCGTTCACCCAGATCATTCAATGGCAGCATTAGATGAGTTAACTAAACATGCTGAAAGCATTTTAGAAGCGCTGGAACTCCCTTACCGTACAGTTGTATTGTGTACTGGTGACATGGGCTTTGGTGCAAGTAAAACATTTGATATTGAAGTGTGGTTACCGGCGCAAAATACTTACCGTGAAATCTCTTCTTGTTCAAACATGAAGGATTTCCAAGCGCGTCGTATGCAGGCTAGATACCGCAATAAAGTGGACAACAAACCCGCTTTATTACACACCTTAAATGGTTCGGGTTTAGCCGTAGGTCGTACTTTGGTGGCGGTTATTGAAAACTACCAGAATGCAGATGGTACTATTACGGTACCTGCAGTATTACGTCCTTATATGGGTGGTTTAGAAGTTATCGGATAAATCCGAAAGTTATTGACTTGGAAAGACTTTTTCATTAAAAATAGCAGCATTAGATATTTTTGTTGAGAAAGTTAATTCATGGCTCGAAAGCCTAAAAATAACAGTGTGGTATATTCTGTTGTGATGTATTTTTTTGGTTTTGTGGTATTAGTTCAGCTGAGCCAAGCTTTATATATTTTACTTGAGAATACTTTACCGTAATTTGCCTGCAACACATAAAGCCTCGAAGAATCGCTCTTCGGGGCTTTATGTTTTTTAGCATGGCAGTTCTGTTTGGGTTTCATTGCTCACTAACTAACCTCAACTCGGGTTAAGAGATGGGCTCAATAAGCAGAATTCAAAAGATAGAATTTAGAGGCACTTAGCGGGTTTAGGTAGGCCTGCAATCTTAGTTGCCTGCTTTGCTGGGCCAACAGGGAATAGGGTATAAAGATACTTTGAGTTGCCTTTATCTGGCCCTAAACTTTGCCCAATCGCTTTTACCAATACTCTAATAGCCGGACTGGTTTTGTATTCTAAGTAAAAATGACGTACAAAGTGGATCACTTCCCAATGGGCGTCTGACAATTCAATGTTTTCAGTCGCGGCAAGTATTGGTGCCATTTCTTGTTGCCAATCCTCGACGTTTTTTAAATATCCCAGTTTATCGGTCTCGATTGCTTGGCCGTTAAACTCAAACATAAATTCAAAAGTGGAACTTACCATGTAATCACCTTGCTGTGTCGCAGCGTTTGATTGACGAATTCATAATCATCGATCAAATTAATTTCAATGTTGCGTATATTAGTTAATTTAGACCGTAATCCACGTGCTTCGACCTCATCTTTTAAAATATAAACAGGAATAGCTGCCAGTAAGTTAATCAAGTCTGGGTAAAGTAAAACATTGACCGCATCAGCTGTTAGAATAATGCTGTCGCCTGGGCTGATATACCGTAAACATAAACGTAATGCATTGTCATGGCTAGTGGATGTTTGAATGTGATGTAAAATCAAAATACCAATACCTCATCAGCGTCCGCAAGTGCAGCTCTAATGGCAGCAGCCTCGGCTATTTGTACATCAATGGCTAACTCATGTTGATTGATGCCAAGCGTTTCAAGTGATTGTTTACAGGCCAATACCGTGTCGATTTCGTATAAGTCAAAGGCTTTAAAAACCGAGACATAATCTTTACTACCCGCTAACGTTGCCTGTTGATTAGGTAATAGGTGCAACACCGCTTCATCACAAAATACCAGCGACACTTGTTGCTCAAAACTGGCACTTAATAAAGCAAAATCTATCCCTTCACGGGTGGTTGTGGTGCCATAAGGGGAATGCCGAAATACAATACACACTTTTTTCATTATATTATTGTCCTAAAAACACACTAAACGATCGGCATGTTCGATACCACTGACCAACTCTCCCAGGCCGCCCATGGTGAATATGCTATCGCTGTTCCATTGTGGCTTGTTATTTTCTACGGCATCTTGCTCTGATAACACCCCGCGTCTTAGCGCTGCAGACACACAATTGATAAGTGGCACTTGTTGCGAGTGAGAAAACTTTACCCATAGTTGATGCAGATTCATTTCATCAGAGGACGGACAATGTAATGAATTGCTGTTTTGCACACCATCTTGGTAAAAAAATACTTTGATGACCTGATGGCCAGCAGAGGTAGCAGCTTGGCAGAACTTAAGGGCTCTGATGCTGGCAGTAGACCCATAAGCGGGACCGTTAACTTGGACGATGAATTTATTCATTATAAAAAAAATGACCCTAAACTAGAGTCATTTTATCTTAATTTATCAGTAATGACGATTAATCGTCGTTACCCATACCTAATAAATGAAGTAGGGCCATGAATAAGTTAATAAAGTTCAGGAATAATGAAATGGTGGCACGAATATAGTTTGTTTCACCGCCGTTGACGATACGGCTTGTATCAAACAAGATTAAGCCGACCATTAACATGGCTACCGCAGCTTGAATAGCCATGAATGCGACACCGTTGCCAACAAACATGTTGATCAGCGACGCACCAATCACCACAAGTAATCCGGCAAACAGGAAACCACCCATAAAGCTGAAGTCTTTTTTGGTGGTAATAGCGTAAGCTGATAACGATACGAAAATAATCGATGTTAAACCGAAAGCTTGCATGATTAATTCAGGACCGTTTGCTAAGCCAACATAGTGATTTAAGATATAACCCAGCGATGCACCTTGCATACCAGTGAAAGCAAAAATCCATGCTAGACCAGAAGCGTTGTCAGCTTTTTTCAATGTCACCATCATCACCACGATACTGCCTAATGACAGACCGATTGACATAAAGGGACCGATATTCAATGCCATTGCAACACCAGCCATAACCGCAGCAAATGCTAACGTCATTGAAAGCAACATATAGGTATTTTTAATGAGTTTGTTTGTTTCCATCGTCGTAGCATGTTGGCTCGACAAAGTGTGTTGATTCATAAGCGTCTCCAAGACATTTAAATACGTGTTCTAGCGTGCTGAACCAGGCAGCTTTGTTATAAACTGACTGACAGTAATTCGTTAATGAACGGCCAGCTTAATATAAATTGCTGCGTCCATCATTATAATAAAGCCAACTTATCATTAAAGCGTGTTAATTTTTTATTCGCTTCATTGTCAACAAGCTAACTTAATTGAATCTTAAAAATTAGCGTTTGGCACAAATTCCATTGTAACAATTGAATAGCGACATTACATTTACATATTGGGCTATTTTATTAATATTCAAGTTATTAGGCGAAATTAAGCTAACCACTCACGATGAAGCTTCTCTGTGTCACCCAAATAATCAAGCACCCATTGAAGAGCAGGGGACATACGGTCTTGGTCCCACGCTAAACAACACGGACTTGATGGTTTAGGATTTTGTAATGTTTTTTCAATTAACATCCCACTGGTAATAAAAGGCTGTGCAAGATGGATTGGCATATAACCAATACCTAAACCAGAACGAAAACAGTTAATTGCACGGATCCAATCTGGTACGACTAAACGTCGCTGGTTGTCTAATAACCAGGTGGTACGTTTAGGGATTTCTCTAGAGGTATCTTCAAGACAAATTGCCGGATATTGACGAAGTTCATCATCAATTAACGGTCTTTCAATTTCGGCTAGTGGATGATTTTTACTGACTAAAAAAGCCCATTCAATATCCTTCATATCACGATACTGATAAACACCACCCACAGGTATCGCAGTGGTCGCGCCAATTGCCACCATACTTCGCCCACTGGCCAATGATTCCCAAACCCCATTAAATACTTCGATTTGAATGATTAATTCCACATCATTAAAGTGTCGATAAAAGTCTGCAATTAAAGAGCTAATTTTATCCGCACGTACAATGTTATCTAGCGCAATCGACAAGGTCGGTTGCCAGCCATTAGCTACCCGTTGTGTTTCACGTTTAAGCTCATCCATTTGCCTGAGCAATTCTCGTGCGTGTTGCAAAAAGTGCTTACCTGGCTCAGTTAAGGTTACCGAGCGATGATGTCGCTCAAATAACACTACGCCAATATCTGTCTCTACCTGTTTGACGGCATAACTTACCGCAGAGGGCACTTTATGTAACTCATTTGCCGCTGCGGTAAAACTGCCTAATCTGGCAACGATGTCGATCATATGGAGTGTTTGCTCTGAAAGCATAGTAAAACCTTTGCTGTGATATTTTTTGAAAGCTATGTTCGAATATAAACGTTTCACAGAATAATTTCTAATAATTACACTATGTCTAATGAAAAATAATTTGAGTATTAGATATGAGTAAACAACAAAAATTCCCTGGTGTTATTGAGAAAGCTGGTTTTTTTCTCTATTTAACTATTTTGAGTATGCTGTGTTTTATTGCCACAGATATGTATTTGCCTGCTTTTAAATCAATTGAAGGCTCACTTAACGCATCAACTGCAGATGTGGCAATGTCACTTACGACATTCTTAGCGGGTTTAGCTTTTGGTCAACTACTTTATGGCAAGTTAGTTGAAAAATGGGGCAAACGAAATTCATTACTTTTAGGCTTAATGTTATTTGTATTGGCAACCGGCTTGATCATTGTCAGCGATAATATTGTGATGATGAATATTGGCCGTTTCATCCAAGCCATTGGTGTGTGTAGTGCAAGTGTTATCTGGCAAGCTTTGGTTATCGAAAAGTATGACGCTGAAGAGTCACAGCATGTATTGTCGAACATTATGCCATTAGTTGCATTATCACCCGCAATAGCACCATTAATAGGTGCGTTCTTCTTATCATATTGGGGATGGCAAAGTATTTTTGTTTGCTTAGCTTTATTGGGTGCCATATTGATTCTAATGACCCAGTTTTTTGTCAAAGCCGATAAGCCAAGTGTTGAAGCCATCCATGCGGACAAAAATAAAGCCATCACCTTTAAACAGATGTTAGCAAATCCATTTTATGTGGGTAATGTGATGATATTTGCCGCTTGCTCAGGTGCCTTCTTTTCATATCTAACGTTATGGCCTGCGGTGATGGATAAGTTTGGCTTTGATGCAACAGCCATTGGGTTAAGTTTTATTCCGCAAACAATAATGTTCATTGTTGGTGGGTATGGCGGTAAAATTCTGATCAAACGTCTCGGTAGCCAAACCGCATTAAAAGTACAATTGGGTCTGTTTTTTACAACGACAATATTAATCTCAATCATAACGATCGTTTTTGAGATGACGACTATCTATCCACTATTAATTGTATTTGCTTTTATGGCTGCAGCGAATGGTGCGATTTACCCTATTGTTGTGAACAATGCATTGCAAACATTCAAAGATGATGCCGCTAAAGCTGCGGGTTTACAGAATTTTATTCAAATCAGTGTCGCATTTGGAGCATCAAGTATTGTGGCAGCATTCGCAGGAGCAGGTGAGCAGGCAATTGGTTTAGGTATATTAATCTGTTCAGTGATAGTGTTTGGCGCCTATTACACAAGTCGGCATGTAACATGGAAAAGCTTACAAAACTCTTTCACCATGCCAGATCCTGCACGTATAGCAATAAAGCAGTCTAAAGACTAACCACATTGGTTTTAAAGTAATCATATAGACAATTATTTTAAATTAGGGCTTTACAGCTTCAAGAGGTTGTCATATTATTCGCGGCGTTCGGAGGGATGGCAGAGTGGTCGAATGCACCGGTCTTGAAAACCGGCAACGGTTTACCCCGTTCTAGGGTTCAAATCCCTATCCCTCCGCCATATTAAATATGAAAAAAGCCGTTGATTATCAACGGCTTTTTTTGTTTTTGGCGTTAGAGAGGCTTTCCAAGAGGATTGACTCAGACAATGTACCTATATCGAGCCCCTAATAACGTGTACTACACACGTATCTGTTTGGCCAAATCGTTACGCGATAAAGGCTTTCCTTTTGATATTAAAGTTTCTTTATTGACTTGCGACAGAGCAGAAGCGGTCATCCGCAATATTGATGTCGCTGGCACACTGAAAAAAATCATCAAGTCTATTGACCATAAAACCCGTATTAACGACTTTATTCGCTACGTAGATGAAGTGATTAACAGCCTCAGAGCGCAGTTTGATGCTGATAATGACACAGATAGCATTATTAACGTCACACAGAAGCGTCATAGCATCCCCATCAGAGACACTAAGCTGTCCGAGCATCGTGAAACCACTGCTGTTGCGCAAACAAAGCCTGTTATTGGGTTAAACGAAGCATTAAGCGCATTTATTATTTCAAAACAAAAATCTGCCATTCGGCCGCTGTCTATCAAGCAACTTGAACAACGCATAGGCCATTTTATTGATACCGTATCATCAAAATCCACATCAAAAGCTGAGAGCAAATGCGTGCACGAGATAACCAGCGCTGATGCGATGACCTACCGCGATGCTTTACTGACTCAAGGCCGAAGCTACAAAAGCAATAAAGAGTACTTAGCAGCCATATTCCAGTTTTTTAAGTGGTGCCAATTAATGAATTACAGCACCATTAATCCATTTGATTGTGTCACTGTTGGTCAAAAGCCTAAGGCAAAACCGAATCAAGGCCGTAACCGCTGGACAGCAACTGAATTAAAAAGATTAATCAGCTCGACAGCATTCAATGACTCAACAGCTGATTTTAAGTGGGTCACACTCATGATGCTTTATGGTGGTTTAAGGCCGTCAGAAGCGTGCCAGCTCAAGCCAGGAGATATTAAGCTAATTGATGGCATACACTGCATTAGCGTCGATGATAGTGGTGCCGTGCAACGAATAAAGAACATCAATGCCAAACGCTATGTGCCTATTCACAAATACTTGGTGGAACGAGACTTTTTGGCCTTTGTGACTCAGCGAAAAGCACAGCAAACACAGCTTTTTGATTATAAACCCGTTGGGATAAACGAAGACTGGTCAAAAAACTACTGTAAACAGCTGGCCAAGCTTCAAACCGAAATCAGCATGAAAGCGAACCAGCGCCCTACAGCATACGGTCTCAGGCACACGTTCATTGACGAAATGAAACAGTTAGATATTAGCGAGCACATCGTTGCTCAAATCGTCGGTCACGCTAACCCGAACATCACTTATAGCCGTTATGGTAAAGATGTGAAGGTTGATGCATTGCTCAAGGATATTGAGAGACTTGAATATGATATTTGATGATCGGGTTTGTTAATTTGGAAGTGATTACGGTAAATTAGTTCTTTTTGACCAACACTTTACATAGGTGATTGTCGTTATTTATTTTCTGTACAAACTTGTATCAGGAAAACCTAAAACTGCACAATAAGTTGCACTACGATAAGTAAACTAATCACCCTGTATACCCAAAGCTGTTACTCAACTTGCGCTCGATCTACGTCTATTTCTTGTCGTAATGACAATGATGATTTTGCGATTCTCACGAACCATACAAGTTTCTTGCATGAAATTGACAAACAAAATCAGAAATGATTCACTTTGTCCTGAGATGAAAATATATGAACTCCTTTGCCAATCTCGTAAAACTCACTAACACTATCATATCTTGACTTAATCTAACGTCGTTTTATTGACCTGAAACCCAAAATTAAAATATTATTTAAATACAGCGTCTTACCACTTATTTACAAGGGTTGCATATAGTCTTAAGTGTTAATCAATAATCCCTTTCGTCAACTTACGCTCAACCTCTGCAGCATCGGGAAAAATATCGGTGTGCTCGCAGCCTAAAATATGAATGATTTCGTAAATCCTATCGCAAGACACAGCAACGCTCCCTTTCTCAATACGGCTAATATAGCTTTGCTCAACGTCTAACTTGCTGGCTAAATCTGCTTGTGTCCAAGACTTTCTTATTCGGGCTACTTTAATGTTCATGCCAATTAAGGCTTGCGCTGATTGCATTCAAAATCTCAACAACTTCAATAGTATGTCAATAATCCCATATTGATTTACATATAAGTATTTACAATGGTGTATATATTATGTATTTTCATGCATATTAGATAATTTAACTATGATAAAGGTGTGTATGAAGGGATTGGTATTTACATTTCAAAACGTTTTCACGAGACAGAGGCGCGATGGTTTTCTTGCATCAGAAATTGTTGACGACGCCGTTGATATGCTTGAACAAGAGCTATTTACTCACGCTGAAATTGAACAGATGGTTGATGACTTTTTGACGAATCTGGTATTCATCGGTTGGTTAAAAACGGGTATCGATGAAAAGACCGGCTTAACCACTTACACTCGGGTTGATAAAGATGATGATCCGATAGGGCTAAAATTAACATCTTCAGAAGTTGCTGAGCTAGAAGAGGAAAGAGTTAAACTTAGTGAAGAATATATGTACGCCCGAACTATTTTATGTGAGGTCGAGAGGTTTGTGTTGAACAGAGACAATCCCGTTTTCTTAAGGACTACAGAATATTTTAGTAATTTTATTCGTCGAAAGTTGATGGGCAGGTTAAAAGCGATTGAGTATATTCTAAGCTCAAATGCAGAGTGATATAGGCTCATTAGCCTGTTGTTAATGCATTAAAAAATTCGAGAAAAGGAGGGGTTCAACACTGGACTTTAAGTCGTGGGCACCAGGTTAATGCTTTAAGGCGGCCTATTACCTGACGTGTGCCAGCTTTAACCTCGTGACATAATGGTAATTATAGTAATTGAAGGTGTTAATTGCATTAACGTTAATGACAGCGGCAAAGGTATTCCTACATTAACTTTATTTGGATTCATCAAGCAATTGAAGTACGACTTTTGGTGATCGGGTTATTACTGTAAATCGTTTGTGCCCCAATACGTGAAACTTACCTTAATTAATCCATTAAATTTGAAGTTAAAACATATATTCCACTGGCGTATTAGGCGTCAATGATGCTGTTTGTAAAAATAGAATAAGGATAAATGATACTGTAGAAATAAAGGCTGATTTTCAAGAATTTATCCAATACCATCAAATCTTAGTTGAAAGCTACCTGTTTGCTTATGGAGCATATTTTGAAGGTTATCTGAGACGGTTGGGCTAATTATATCAGCGCGGATCTTCTATGATCCGCGCTGATATTATGATGGTTAAATATCGCTTTTGTTGAGTGTATCAGCAATGATTTCAAACTCTGGTAAGAATACCCATTGTCCGTCTGAAAACTCGCCCATGCTGCCATTCCCGATAAATGCGGATAACTGGCCGTTGTAGAGATTAAACGATAAGTTCGGTAATGCTGGGGTAATATATGAGTTTTCGCTCATTTCGTTTACAAAATCGACAACTTTAAGTGCTGCTTGGTCTGCCACATCAAGCGCTTTTTCAACCTCGAAAGACAAGAAAGATTGAGTTATTTGATTTGCTTCATATCTTGAGACAGCAGATGCAATTGAGTCTGCAACAAATGAGTCGTAGATAACCTGTTCAGCATCTTCAATGGCCTTGGCTACATCTTCAATTGCAGCAACAGATTTTTCTTTGTCAATGGTGCTTAGCAAACGGTTACTTTTGCTATAAATGGTGTTAACCATTTCAAGCTCGGTAAAAATACCACCATCACGCATTACAGATTCGATTTGCTTTGCGCCTGTGAGCAATGCGTTACCTGATGTATTTTCAACAGATAGGTTGAGTGTTACGCTAACTTGTTCTTCATCCCCACTAATTGTCACTTGAACAGTATCTACATTAGTGAATTTAGAAACGTCCCTTGCGTTAAACACCACTATTAAGTTATCGCCGCTAAAGCTATGACTAATTGATCCAAGGCTTGTTGCTGTTGTTCTAACCACTAAATTTTCGTCAGCGTCTGTGATTTTAAAAGATAGAGGGGCACTACTATCATTTTCATTAACGTTAACCATTGCTGTTACTGGCGAAATCGTCATAGGTTCATCAATTGGAGGCGGCTCAACTGGAGGCGGCTCAACCGGAGGTGGCTCAACTGGAGGTGGCTCAACTGGAGGTGGCTCAACTGGTGGTGGCTCAACTGGTGGTGGGTTTACTACAGGTGGCGGTTCTACCACTGGTTTGTCGCCTGAATCTCCCCCGCCACATCCATAAAGTAAACTCATTAGGGCAATCGCTAATCCCATTTTAATTTTGCTGGTAAACTTGTCCATCATTTATAAATACCTTGTTTTGGTAATTGTTATTTTTATTTGAAATCGATTGGTGCTTGGTGCCTAGTTGTGCTGTATGTTAGCTACACTTTTCTGGTAACTCTGTGCTAAGTGTAATTGGCATCTTGTTTGTGCAATCAATGGCATCACAGTATTCATAGCTATAGTCAAAGCTAGTTAAATCATCCTGTGTTATTTCGTGTATAACACTAGGTTGAGTTGAAGTCAGTACAGGCTCTGTTGTGTCTGTACCTTGTGAGCCTTTGGCGGTTTTATACAGCTTGTAGCTGGCATGCTTTAGTTCAATCGCCTGATTATTAAATGTAATTTCACGTAATGAGCAAACGTCTACTTCTGGCGCTAAATGCTTGATGAAAATGGATTGATCTTCTTCACTTTCATCAATAATAGCGTGCTTGATTGTGCTTAATTCGCCTGATTTAAACTCTCTCGCAGCCGCTAATAAACGACCTGCGTCAATGACACCGCTACCGCAGTATGTGTTTTTACAAAAAGTCTCGCCCCACAAATTCTCGTCGGCAAAGTTTGTGCCTGTTGAGTGAACTAAGTACCCTAAGTCTTGGGCGTTGATGCGTCCCACTTCTGAGATTACCGTAGCAATCGCACCTGCCACAAGTGGAGAGCTTAATGATGTGCCCGACACTAATACTGGTGTATTTTCCTCGATTCCATAGGCTGAAACACCACTGCCATGTGTAAAGGTGTCAATTCTGCCGTAACTAGAGAGGACACTTTTGTCGTGTGTTGTTTCTACACCACCAACAGATATCATTCGCCCTCTGCCACAAAGAACGGCGGAGTTGGGTTTTTTGTCGTCCTCGATGTTCGAGTTTCCGTTACCCGCACTTTGCACTAAGATGATATTTTTTTGCTCTAAAAATTGAAGCATATCTTCGATTTGTGCGGGGCATTGGTCTATAGTCGTTTCCCCGTAGTACATGTGGTAGCTTAAATTCACAACGTCAACGGGAGTTGAGATATCTTCGATCCCTCGGTCACTAAATGAAACGCCGCCTAACCAATAAACAGCGTTAATAAGATTGCCTGATGGGTAATTCCCTTCACAGTTTTTTGTTCTGACTGGGATAATTTCAACATTATCACTTGCTGTGCCTGCAATACCGATACCACTATTTGTTTTTGCGCCAGCAACAGAGGCCACTATGTCGCCATGATCATAGTCGTCATAACATGGGGTGTTAAATTGTATGAATGGATCATTATTGCCGTATGCAAAATTAGCCCCCTCATTACCCCAATTTACATCACTGTGCTTGCGAAAAACATCATCAGGAATGCCAAGTCGCACCTTACTACCGTTCCCCGACAAATTGTTTAGTAAACCAATAAAGTTACTTCCTGAGTAGTTATCAAGCCCATCGGCGAAGTATGCCTGTAATGGTTGAAAGTATTTGTATTGATTTGCAAGGTATTCAGGGTCATTAGGTGTTTCGTCACTGTATGCACCAAATTGGATGTAAGAGGTTGGCATTTCCTCTACTTTGACATCGGGCGTTTTAAATTCCACTCGCTCTTCTACGAATAAGAAGTTTTCATTTTTAAGTAATGAAATAGCTTGCTCTGCTGAGTCGGCCTCTACTGTGATATCTGTGTAATAACCAATTGGGGTAAATGTGTGATTGATAATTGTCACACCATTGTGTTGTAATTCATCAACCATGATGCTCTTGGCGAAGTCACGAGACATACTTGTGTCGATGTCATGTTTCACAACGAGGTTGTAGGTTTCTGCTGCGGCCATAGGAGAAATCAAAGAAGCCATAACTAGCATGTGTAATTTATTTAATTTGTTCATTATTTGCCTAATTTTTATTAGCGTTATTGTTAATATCTGCAAAGTGCGACTTTGAAACCTCCTCCCTCTTTAGTGTCATCTCCATGGGGTACATGAAGGTCCGGGTATTTTCAATGATGTGCTCAATAATACGAAGTACCTCCAACTTCGTGACAAAAAGCACAATTAATCCCAGTTCTAAACGTTTAATTATGGTCTGAGGCCCAGACATATAAAGTCATCACCAAACAACAGTAATAGAGCAAAATAATGCTTTTAGTCAATGAGTTAACGTATTTTGCGTGCGTAGATTATGACGAATATCACCATTGCTACATCATAGTTACATTACTTTGCGCTGTGGCTAATCTGCTTTACATGGTGGTTACATATTTTGCGCCTTGGTTACACCCTTTCGCATCAGGGCGACACATTCTTTTACATTTGGAATTGGCGCTGATTAGTCGCTCTATCTCAAACCATGGATTGGAACACACTTAAGATAATCGGGATAACCGCTTAAATCCATAAGTGACTAAATTAATTGAAATTATAAGTGGATTATGCGTTGGTACACTTTAGAATGAGCCCCTAAGTGGCTATTGAAGAATTAACTACCGATATAAAATTTTCAAATAATCATTTCTGTCCAGAAATGGCTTAGGAAATAACTGATTTTAAGTGATGGGTACCATGATTTATTTCGTATTTGCTTAGGATTGATTTAACTCAGACAGTCTCTTTTTAAAAAACTTGCCAAAAAATAAATTTAAAAATATACTTTTGAATCAATAGTTTATTGTAAAATAGTTGTTGATCGCATTTCATTTAGGTGTATTATTGTCCTTAAGAATTAAGCTGGCTAAATAAAAGCAGCAGAAAAGGGGATAATGCATCAAACCGTCAATCATTTTTTAGAAACTTACCTTTCATATAGAGAAATCACATCAGCGCCTTCTACATTTCGCTCTGAACGAAGCAAAGCGACTAAACTGTCCAAGCTCGTTGGTGAGCGCGCTATTAGCTCTGTCACTTACAGTGATATTTTGCAGCTCATTCAAAAGCTCCACACCCAATATGCCAATAAAACCATCAATGAGTTTTTAATCATTTTACGTGCAATCTTTAAGTACGCACAAAATGATGGGGTTATTCCGAATAACCCGATGGAAGAAATTAGCAATCTGAAGATACATCACGAAGAACCTGAGCCGTTTACGCTCAGTGAGCTTGTGGCGATGAATAAGGTTCCAGCTGGATGTGAAAGTGGTAAAAATTTGTTTCAGCTTGGGGTACTAACTGGACTGCGTATTAGTGAGTTATTGGCATTATCATGGGAGATGGTCGACTTTGATAGGTCGCAACTGCATGTCAAGATAGCGTTAGTTGATAATATTTATAAGACACCCAAAACAGAGGACTCACTCCGAGTAGTTGAGTTATGTCAGCCTGCTCTTGAGATATTACAACAGCAACATTCGATAACCGGTCACAAAAAAGCAGTGAGTATCTCCGTGATGCAATCTGACAATAAAACCCAAAAAACGCAGTCGTTATCGATGGTTTTTTATAACAGTAAAACTAATCGCCCTTTTTTACATGCCAAGCAATTCAACAAAACCTATTTTACGCCCTTGCTAAAATCAGCCGGTGTTAAGCATCGTGGTGTAGGACAATTACGGCATACCTTTGCAAGCCAATCTCTCACTGCGGGCATATCAAAAGAGTGGATAGCTCGCCAGATGGGGCAAAACTCGACGGCTATGATAGATATTCATTACGGTCGTTGGATGAGCCAAGACGCACCGAATAATATCGCCGCTGTCGCAGAGCAATTTTCAAGTGTTTTTGGGCGAGTGAGTACTGCCAAGCAAGTGGTTACACCCTCGCCAGTCAGTACTGATTTGTTGAGACCAATCCAAACTGTAATGCCTGGGGTTTCCTCAGAAAGCGAAAGTCAAATTGCATTTACGCCAGAACAAATCAAAACATTGCTACATCAGCATCCACAACTGTTGATGCAATGTATTACTAACCTTCTCGCTCAGTCGTCTAGCGGAGGTAGTGATGCGAAAAATTAGGGTGTTCTATTCGTTTTTGAATTACAGACTTAATGAAAATGGAAGAAAAAAGGGTAAATCATCGCTTATTCATTCACTGCGGCTTTCTTACCCAAGTATGTCGGGATTAAAGTATCTTGGAAAAATGAGTAAGTTGATGAGAACTCGCAATGAGTTGGCTGTTGAATGGGATGCAGCTTTATCAGGCGCAAACTTGATTGATACAGCCGAGGGCATTGTCCCCCTAGATTCATTTTCACAAGAGCAGCGTGTGCAAATATTGTTTGATGTGCTGGGAGGGGACACAAAAAAAGGAGACTTGTATGCTGAAATAAAATCAAAATCGCTTTATAAAATTAAAAAATGGATAGAGGCTGAAAATGCGTCCGGACAGTTTGCTGTCTTGATGAAAACTTATATTGAGTCTAAAAAAATTATCGACATCAATGAGGCTAAAGACAGTTTAAATTTGATTGATATACAAAGAAAAAATCAAAAAATTGAACAGATAATGAAATATATCAACGCTCATAACGCCTTAGTGAATAAGCCGAAAACGCTCAACTCGACCAATTTCGAAGAGATTTTATTTAAAATCCCCATCAAACATGGCGTCGGCACAGACATCATTAGTCATACTGAAATGATGAGTACAATGAAGGCATTTTTACACACATTTTACCCTGCATATCCGATTAAATTGATGGTATTACATGATGATGAGCGATTACCTGATGAAAATACGGGTGGGCATGTTCATGCATTTATCTCAGGCCAAAATAGCCTGACGGGGGAATATGACTTACGGTTGTCGCAAATAAAACGTGTGAATGAGTTTTTGATAAAACGCGGTGATGCAGGTGAGTGTTTAGATGAAACTGGTTGTTTAGATTACTTAGACGCGAGTGCTGTCACCAGTTATATGCAGCAAATGTTTTATGAATTTATTAACGAAAAATTGTTTAACAAAAAAAACTTGGTTGTCGAGTTTTCACCTGCGTCAGAGCGTAATTCTGAATTGCGAAAACAAATGAGTGAGGAGGCCCGATTACCCAAACATCAGCGTCCATATAATTTCCAAACACGCAAAATGGAAGTGCTACAGCAGCAGGTCGCCTTGCTGGATGAGGAATATCAGTCGATTACATACAACATCTCAAGTGGTGAACAAATGCTCGAAAAGTTACACCTTGAAAACAGTCAGTTACAGAAGAAAAAAGACGAGTTGCAACAAAAAACATCCCAATTGCAGATTGATTGCAGTGAATTGCTCGAAAAAAGAAATAATATAAAAGAGATTATTGAGCATGCACAGCAATTTATTCATGAACAGGCGAACGTGCGTGACCAACTAGATGTTGAAATCAATAATAAACATGATGTGATTAATCAACTTACTCAAGCGGTGGATGCTAAGCATCATCAAGTTTCAGCGTTGGAGGATGAAATCTCTGAAAAAAGTGAATTACTAGTGCGTTTAAAGGCGTTGACAAGTTCGACTCTGAAACCCATCGAGCAAATGATATCGAAAATTTTTATGCGCTTCAAAATGGCAAAAGAACCTAGTGGAAAAAGATTTCTAAACATGGTTATAGAGGCTTTTAATAACAATCTTTCGCCTGTCTTTCGAGAAATTTCGATAGATATTGCAAAACTGACACAGGATAGTGAACTTCAGTCTGCATTAAACAAAAAAAATCAAAAACTGTCTAAAAATGAACCCGAATCAGGTTTGTAAGATTTTAGGCGAAAATAATCTCCGGTTGTGTTCAAAAATCTGTGTTAATCAGAACAAACCTCACTTGACCAATATGGCCTTATGTTAGCTTTTAACCAAAGGAGTTAAGTATTAGAGGCTTAACCTAAATTAGCTGACCTATCATCTCCCTAATTTACTCCCAGAAACGACTACGCATCTCTCAAAAGAGCCCTGCAAATCTTTAGTTTATAACTCCGTAATATTTTCACAACTAGGACGCTCTTGCCTAGCGCTGGCATTTGCAATGGCGTTACGCATTCAGTAATTGATAAGACTTTTTCGTGAAGGAACAATAAAGTACATATCTTTGGGGTGATTTGTTCGTCCCTTTATTGTCTCTACACATTTTTAAGTGAGGTCTATGTTAAGGGGGGCGAATTTTATGGTGTCACCATAGTATAGTTGGTGATGTTTCTGGCAGTGATGCTGGCAAATATGGCAATGCTAATGTCACGGCTGGCAATCTTGATGTCAAATGCGGCAGTGCTAATGTCACAGCTGGCAATGTCAGTGTCAAATGCGGCAGTGCTAATGTCACAGCTGGCAATGTTAGTGTCAAATGTGGCAGTGCTAATGTCACAGATGGCAATGTTAGTGTCAATTGTGGCAATGCTAATGTCACGGCTGGCAATGTTGGTGTCAAATGTGGCAATGCTAATGTCACAGCTGGCAATGTTAGTGTCAATTGTGGCAATGCTAATGTCACGGCTGGCAATCTTGCTGTCAAATGTGGCAGTGCTAATGTCACAGCTGGCAATCTTGCTGTCAAATGTGGCAATGCTAATGTCACCGCTGGCAATGTTAGTGTCAAATGTGGCACTAATCGGCTCTAAATCCGTGGCTTATTGCATTTAAAACCGCACTCAGCGAGTGCGAAAAACGCTTATCACCGCAGACAATACTGCGAAACAAAAGCAGCCCACAATTATGTGGGACTAGTGCGTAACCCGGTACGTTTATCTCCCACTTTTTGTTCCAAAAAGATGGGAGATAAACTCGGGCAAGGGGAATACCCCTTTGAACCCAAATACCACATGCTGCGCATGTTAAAAAATCAAAAGCGTGAAAGATAAAATCAATAGGCACACGTGTAATAGTGTTTCATCGATACAACTAAAAGACGATTTAAAATCGTTTTTTAGTTGTATCGTATTATGAAACAAAATATTAATTACCAAATATTGATAATTTTAATTTTTTTGACAGTGAGCACAAGGTCTATTTTTCGCGCAAGCTCGGTTTGTTATTTGTTTGGCACAATTAATTGCTTTACTTGAATAAGATAGCAAATGTAGGATGGTATTAATCAATAACTGAAGCAGCCGACTTTAAATTTACCTGGTCGAACAAAAAGCTGTTAATGTTTTTCAGAAAATAATAACTGCTTAGTGTGAATTAACTGCACTGAGCATGAATGTAGTAAACGGTATCAAGGAAAGTGCCGCATCCATATCGCAGTTCCTTCCTTTGTAAAATTCAAGTCCCATGGGGTAATCTCGTGTGAAATTCTTGCAGGTAAAAACAAATCTAGTAATAAAAATATGTGTATTTAAATTAACTCTAAAAAAGGAAAATAGATATGTGGGGTAAGATCTTAGCAGGTGTAGCTGTTGGTGTTGGCGCGGTTGCTGCCGCACCATTTACAGGTGGTGGCTCCTTATTCGGCGGGGCAACTTTGCTCACCTCACTCACAGGTGCAGGAACTATCGCGGCCGCAGTTGGGGCTGGTACCGCAGGGGCGGTTGTTGGTGCAGCCTTGGATGACCGTGATGAAGAGCAGAAGAAAAAGGCAAAAGAGGAAGGAAGAGCTGAGGAGCGGGCTGAAAATGCTGTGCAGATAGAAAAGCTTTCTAACAAGCTTTCTCAAGCACTAGAGAAGCTCAAATCACATGATGAACATTTCAAAGCTATTATTGCAATGGAAGCAGTTGGGATTGCTTGCGCTGCATGTGATGGTGACTTCTCTGATAATGAAAGGAAAGAAATCGGAGAGTTTGTCAAAGGAATGATTGCTCAGAGCATTCCAAAGGATGTAAAAGAAAAAATCCAAAGTATTTATGACAATCCACCTACTGTTAAAGAAGCGTTCTTGTTGGCAAAAGACTCAGGTATGTCTCTAGATGTTTATGAGGATTTAATTAGGTTTGTCATGGAAATCGATGGCATAAAGCCAGAAGAAGAGGCGTTTGTTCACGCTTGGAATCAGCTTAAAGCAGTATAATACATGGAGTAATAAATAATGAGCGGCAGAATTGATCGTTTTAAAAAAAGGAAAGAATTAATAAAGAAAAATCAGTCTCTGCCGTTCGTTCGTGGCGTTACTGATCAAGAACTGGTCGACAAGCTTCTTCGTCAAGGTATTGATAGCGATCGTGTGACAACCCTTGGTTATTCAACTGATCTTAACGTTTCTGTGGAGGTAAATGCCGAAGGGGTCGAGACTTTGCTTTCCGAACTTAGGGCTTCATTCCACAAAGAACGATTGGAGCAGCTTATAGATGAAACGAAGCGCGGCGTCACATTATCGATCGCAGGTCCATTTGGGCTTGGAAAAATAATAAGTGCTTATGACAAAGAGGGCGGAAATGTAACAACAATAAACAACGCAAATAATGGCTTTTATGCTAAAAAAGAAGATCTTTATAGAAGAGAGGATTATACACATAGCAAGAATAGTGAAGGCAAGCAGTTTGCCAATGCAGGAAAAAACAGCTCTGGTGCTATCTACACTCGTTCTCAAATGGATGAGAACCATATGGTGCAAGATGCTTATACTGGGAAAATGACAAAAGCAGATACTACCAGCCCAGATCATATAGAGTCGTTATCTCAACACCATAAAAATGGCGGTTTCATGCAGAAGTCAGAACAAAAATCTGATTTTGCGACGGATGAAGATAACCTTGCGCTAACAGACCGATCAATCAATCAATCAATGAGGGATTTTGATAAAGAAGAGTGGATGTCAAAGAAGAGTAAATCTGGAGTTGAAAATAAAGATAGATTTGATATCGATGAACAAAAACTAAAGAATGAAATCCAGCAAGGTAAAGAAACTTCGGCAAGACATTTGCCATCTGATACAGATAAAGTAAAACACTATCTTAAAAATTCTACGACCACAGGCATAAGCGAAGGTGCGAAAATGGGTGCGCAACAAGCATTTGGCTATCTTTTGGTTGAGTTTTTTTCAAGTGCAATTGTTGAAATTAAAGATGTATACAATAATGGTCTTGAAGGCGAGAGTTTATATAAGGACATCAAGGTTCGCTTGATTCGAATTGGACAAAACATTGCTGATAAATGGAAAGGAGTTGTAGAGGGTTTCTCTGCGGGATTTATATCAGGTTTTATATCAAACCTAATTACAACTTTGATAAATATGTTTGTAACTACCGCTAAACGATTTGTTAGGATGATCAGAGAAGGTGTGTTTTCCTTGTTAAAAGCTTTGAAGCTCATCCTTTTTCCTCCAGCTGATATGAGTTTTACCGAGATAACGCATGAGGCCATGAAGCTAATTGCAGCAGGAGGAGTTGTTATTGCTGGCGTAGCACTCGAAGACGTTATTGAGAAACTTATTATGAGCGTGACATTTCTAGTGCCATTTGCACCTGTTGTAACAGCGGTTATTGTTGGTTCATTAACCGCGATCACAATGTCTTTGGTCACTTATTTAATAGATAAAATGGATATTCTCGACATTATTAAAGCTCAGGAAACCAAATTCATATTAGAACATCTTGATAAAGATATCGAGGATAAGTTAAATCGATGCGAGCGCATTTCCGAAGAAGTGGATGGGTTTCTTATTCAAAGCTCTTACTTATTGCCGCAAAGTTGCTAATCAGGTAGCCGGAGGTATCTAACCTCCGGCACTTCGAACAGGCGGTTCATGTAGAGTGCCACTACAAATAAGCTGTCTAATCAAGTCGATGTAGCTTTCACTAAAAACATAAATATCTTCGTTATAGCGCCATGAATAGAAGTAATTAAAATTGACATTTTTCCATTAAAAACCTATAGTCAATCTTAATCATCAATTGGCGTAGTAATTTGATTGTTTCACCCCTAACCAATTGAACTAAAACGACTATTTTTTATATTAAAAGAAGGCCTTGGGTTCAAATCCCTATCCCTCCGCCATATTAAATATGAAAAGGCCTTATCGAAAGATAAGGCCTTTTTGTTTGGTAAATGTTAAGGATTCAAACCTAGGGTTCCTGTTTATAACAAGCAGGCTATCCTTCCACTATATTTATCGAGAAAGCCTCATCAGAAATGATGGGGGCTTTTTTGTGTCAGTATCTATAGTGTTTGAGCCTAGGGAACCTGTTTATTAGGATACAATTCCTTCGCCATAGTAAATATGGAAAAGCCTTTTATTATCAACGATTTTTTTGTTTAACGTTAGGGTGGTTTTCCAGGGGAATTGACTCAGACAATGTTGGCAGATTGTCTGAGACTACGCTTAAGCTTATTAGTATCCGTATGACTAAGGATGTTTGTCATCAATGACATTAAATGTTCTGAATGATTTCCCTGAAAATAAATTATCGCTCATAAAATCCATTGCCCAACATTCATTGGCCTTTGCAGGTAACGCGAGAGGTTCTGGCTCTCGAGAGGGTAAGCGCTTTTTGCCTTTTCGTCGTAAGTTAAGCTTTAAACCACAATAAACGCGATACACAGGTTTATGATTCCATTTATGACCAAGTAAACGTAGCCGTTTAAATATCTTCCGAAACCCATAAGCTCTGTGCTTTTCAGCAATGTCTGATACTGCCTCAATAATATCCTCATCATCGATGCGTTTGCATTAATAATAAAATGTGCAACGACTGATAGTCATCGTATCACAAGCCAACACAACACCTAGGCCATATTCATGAATGGCATAGTGGGCTTATACCTTTCGCTCTGCTGGCTTTATAGCTTTTTTCAACAATGTCTTTTAACGCTATGTTTTACAAACTGACATCCGCAAACATCTTTTAAAAGGGGAGTAAAATAAGCCAAAAACACAGTTCATGCTTTATGGATGGTGTGTAACAGACACTATGTAACTGCAATTTAGCTAAGATGCTTCACTATTCTTGTCTATAAATCGTACTTCAAAATTAGCTCCCTATCAGATATTTACCTATTTTCTATCTAATTTTTATCTTTTTTTGACTAATGTTATCTTTTTGTTATCAGATCGTGTGATGTGCGTCTCAAATCATTTGTTCTACGATTAACTTATTTAATGATCCGACGATATAGTCTATGAGAATAAGATTTTTAAAAAATCAGAGAAAATACTCAAAAATGGTTCAAATTCAATGGGCAAGTTTCATTCTCTACATCTACAATTACTACTAGACCAAGCCTACCTTAAATTAAAATGAAACTAGAAGATTAATAGGGACATATGAAATCAAATACGCCTATAACCAAAAAAGAAAGGACATTTTCTCCTAACACAAAGCTAATTTCCGTCACCGATACTCAGGGGAATATTCTTGATTGTAACGATGCCTTTGTTAGTGTTAGTGGGTTTCAAAAGAGCGAATTAGTTGGTCAGCCACATAATATTGTTCGTCATCCAGAGATGCCCGCAGCAGCATTTGGCATAATGTGGTCACATCTAAAAGCGGGTAAACCTTGGATGGGCTTAGTAAAGAATCGTTGTAAAAATGGTGATTTCTACTGGGTTGATGCCTATGTCACACCGATGACAGACAAAGGTAAAGTGATTGGTTATGAATCTGTTCGCTCGTGTCCTAAACGCGAAGATGTCGCAAGAGCGGAAGTGTTATATGCCCAGATTAATAACGGCAAAAATACATCAAAATCTCTGCATATTGCATCCGAATATTTATTACTTCTTGTAACCCTTATAGCCTCCGGATTATTTTTTATGTCCGGTCAGCAAGGTGTTTCTGAAATTGTTCTTTTCATTGGGGTTATTATTTTTGCTGCGATGGTATATTTAAAAAGTAAATCAATAATAAATGCTTTGAATAATATGCTTAAAACGAGTTTTTCTCATGAGCTAGCAGCAAAAACCTATTCAAAGTCACATGGTGAGCTAGGCTTACTCGAAGTCGCTATTTTAAGTTCAAATGCACATTTAGGGACTATTCTTACTCGTATTGAAAATGCGGCAATGCATGTTAACAAAGGTGCTGAGCTGGGCTATAACTTGACCGTAAAAAATTGTGGTGAAATACAAAAACAGCAAGAAGAGACTTTTCAAGTTGCCACCGCAATGAATGAGATGACCACTGCGATTGCTGAAGTCTCACAACACGTGTCTGATACTGCTAACCATGCAGAAATAGCTCATAGTTTGTCGATTAAAGGAACTAAGGTTGCAGAAGTCACCCGCCAATCGATACAAAGGTTAAGAGATACTGTTTTAGATATTAGCGCCTCAGTGAGTGAGGTTTCAACCCAAACTACTTGTATTGCACAAGCAGCACAAATCATTGAACAAATAGCAGACCAAACAAATCTACTTGCTCTTAATGCGGCGATAGAGGCGGCTAGAGCAGGCGAACAAGGTAGAGGTTTTGCCGTTGTAGCAGATGAGGTTCGTACCTTAGCAAAGCGTACACAAGAATCAACACAAGATATTTATCAGATTGTGCGCGAATTGACCTCAAAAGCACAGAATGCGGTAGATACTGCCAACCTTGGGACAAAAGCTGCTGATGATGGGCTTGATAAGGTTGTTGAAAGTGCTCAAATGCTTGACGGAATATCTGAAGCGGTTGAGCAAATTGCTCAAATGTCAACACAGATGGCGACTGCTGTAGAGGAGCAAGCCCATGTGGCAGAGGATATTAATCGTCAAATTGTTAATATTTCTGATTTAGCAAATGATAGCGCTGCCAGTGCAAATCTCACATCTGACTCAATAACTCAACTTAAAAAGACAGCAGATGAGTTAGAAGAACTTGTTGTACGCTTTAAGCAATAAATACTTTAGCATTTATTTATCAGGTATAGGCATAATGTTTAAATATCAAAAAGTATTTAATGAAGTTTCATTTCGACACATTGTGGAGTCGCAAGAGACTGTTTTGGTTAAACATCTTCAAGAATTAAATATTGATTTAAACGCTGATATTTTGTTTTTAGGGGTAAGGAATGGAAAAACAGCTTCAACTATCATTACGATAAGAGAACAAAATAGGGTAAATAACTTAACCTATAGCTTAGAGGGCTCTCCCTGTGAACAAGTATTAAATGACGGAGTTTGTTGCTTCCCTAAAGACACGGCTAAGTTATTTCCTGATGATAAAACCCTGTTAGATTTGAAGGTTGAAGGCTATATTGGTTCATCGATAAAAAATGAAGCTGGCGATCCTATTGGGATTTTAGTTGCGTTATTCTTTAAGCCAAAATCTGAATTACCAATAAAATTAAAAATATTTGATATCTTTTCTAATTTTATATGCACTTACATTCAAAAATGCCATCTTGATTATCAAACTAACTCACATTTATCTTTATTTAAAGAAGTAGAAGTGATTTCAAAAACTGGTGCGTGGGAATATCATATTGAAACTAAACAAGTCTTTTGGACGGATGAGGTATATTCAATATGTCAATTTTCAAAAGATAGTAAATTAACGACAAAGCAAGTTAAATGTTTTTTCGCAGAACACGAACGTAAAAGAGTAAATGATGTTGTTAAAAGCGTATTAACAAATGGTAAATGTTTCGAAGACGATTTTGAGTTTATTGATGCCAAAGGCATAGAGAAATGGCTAAAAGTTACTTGTAAACCCTTAATGAATGATAAAGGTCGTATTACGAGCGTCTATGGTGCTTTTGAAGATATTACTAAAGAAAAAACACTATTATTACAAGAAAGTGAGCGTTCACAAAAACTAGATAATATTTTAAATAATATCAATGAAGCAGTTATTACGATTTGTCGCTCCGGGGTTATCCAGCACGTCAACCAAGCTGCTCTGAGTATATTTCAATATTCAGCTAACGAGCTTATAGGCCAAGATATATCAAAATTAATGCCTGAACCTTATGCCTTCCAACATCATCATTATATGCAGTCATATGAAAATACTGGTGTGCCAAAAATCATTGGTGTTGGTCGTCAATTAACCGCTAAACGTAAGAATGGCGATATCTTTCAGATCGAATTGGCCATAACTAAATCATTTTCACTTGGTGAAGTTCAATACATAGGCGTTATTCGAGATATATCTGAACGAATATTAGCTCAAGATACCATTTATAATATCGCTTATACGGACAAATTGACTCAGTTAAAGAACAATCAATGGTTTGAAAAAGAATGTAAAGATTTATTGCTTCTTGCCTCAATTAAAAGTCAGTGTATTTATGCTCTAATGTTAAATATAGATAAAATGTCACAGTTTAATTTGCAGTTTGGTTTTGAACAAGGTGATAGAGTCTTAAAGCAAATAGCTGTAAACCTTGGTATCGCAATTGGTAACGATTTCAATATTTATAGATACGGCGGTGATTCATTTGTCATTTTATATAATAAGGTTTTTACAAAAGATGATTTTCTTAAATTAAATCTAAATTTCATTAAGACTACTTTACTTGATCCCCAAAATTATATCTTAAATGTAGGTGATAATGATATTGTACTCACTGCGTCTTTAGGTGCGGCAACTTTTGAGCCGGATAGGCAATCCTATGAAAGCATCAACCATATTCTTGGTCATGCGCTGCGAAGTGCAAAAAAGCACGCTCCATTTGGTTTCCATCACATCTTAGAAGAAGGAGTTGAAGAGTTTGATCGTTTTGTTCAGCTGCATAAACTTTTAAAAAGCATTACTGAAAGTGAAGAGTTATCTTTGGCATTTCAACCTCAGTATACCAATACCGGTAAAATCAATTCATTTGAAACACTTATTAGATGGAATTCCTCCGTTTATGGATGGGTCAGCCCTGCTGAATTCATCCCATTAGCTGAAGAGACCGATGCCATCATAAAAATTGGAGATTGGGTATTAGAAAATGCCTGTATGGCTATTCAAGAATTAATGCACTTAGGATTAAAAACGAGTATCTCTGTTAATATCAGTGCTAAGCAAATAGTAGACCCCAATTTTTCTGATAAGTTAATAGACCTAGTCACTGCTTTGAGAATATCAGCAGATATGTTAATTCTTGAACTCACTGAAACGGCATTAATTGTTGACATTGCATTAGTGAAAAAAGTGATGAATAAACTAAGTCAATATGGTTTTCGTTTTTCTATAGATGATTTTGGCACAGGCTATTCAAGTCTTGCTTATTTAAAAGAACTGCCTATTTCTGAATTAAAAATAGACAAATATTTTATAAATGATATTGAAGACAGTGAAAAGCATTATGTTATTGTTGATACCATTATTCATATGGCACATGCATTAGGCGTTAATTGTGTTGCTGAAGGTGTCGAAACTAAAGAGCAATATGAATACTTGAAGAAAAATCACTGTAGCATTTATCAAGGGTACTATTTTTCAAAACCCGTTGATATTCAAACTTGGCGAGAGATGATAGCAATTGAAAGTAATAGCCATAAAAATAGACCTGATTTTAGCTGAACTAGTCAATATGATTTTAAAGCTTAAAAAAAGTTGATTTAGATCAACTTACCCACTGAATTAACTCAACTTATCCTGTATTGAGTCGATGTTTTATATCAGTGGGTCTATCTTAAATTGAGTACTCATAATTAGTTAGCATCAAAAATAACAAAGTATAAAGAGAAGATATTATGTCAACTTTGGAACCGTCATTAGCGCAAGGTAAGCTCGATAATACAACTAAAACAGGTGGTTTTTTTGACAGGTTCAAATCAGTGAGAGTTCAGCTCAAATTGAACATTTCCCTGATAATTGTGGCTTTTGCATTTTTAGGTTACGAAGGCATTACTGGCATGCAGGATTCAGGAGCGTCTATCGGGGATCTTTATAAGCAAGGAATGCAGCACAGTATTCGGGCAGGTAAAATACTTAACGAACTAGAAAAAGCGCGTAGTGGTTTACTGTTAGGGTTTCAACACAATCCAACTAATGAATTCTTCGAGATGCATAGTCATCCCTTGTCGGTACATATTGAAGCATCTCAGCAGTCAATCGCGTTACTGCATAACATTGTTGATAATGAGATTATAAGCTCAGATCTTGATGACTCTGAACGCCAGCAGATCAATGAATTAGTCAAGTTACTCGACAATGTGACTAACAAAGGATTTGAGCCTGCTATAGCGGCATTAAGTGAAGGCGATTATACAAACTCTAACCTCATCTTACTCACGCAAATTAATCCCTTGTTTAAAGATATCAGTGCGATAGCTCAGTCATTTTTGGATATACAAATTAATGAAGGCAAAATGAGCTTTGAAGCATCGCAAGCCAATACAGCCGTTTACATATGGTTAGTAGCGATTTTTTCTGGACTGAGCATGTTGATTATCGTATCGAGTTCAAGCTTCATTATTAAGCGCGTTAATCAGGCGGTTACTCAGCTAGAAAGCACTGCTGTTGAAATTGCATCGGGTAATTTGACTAAACGTATCAACCTAGGTGGAAATGATGAGTTTTCTCATATTGCTGAATATGTCAATCGTATCGCATCCGATTTTCAACGTGCAGTGATTAACACGCATCAGTCAACATCACGGCTTGCCAGTTCTGCGGAAGAAAATGCCGTTGTCGCGACGCAAACTCAACGTAATGTATTGGAACAACAGCAACAAACACAGTTAATTGCTACCGCTATTCATCAGTTTACAGCCACTGTTCGTGAAGTAGCTCAAAGTGCTGCTGGTGCGGCAACTGTATCTGAAGAAGCTAATTCTGCTGCACATGGAGCACAGGCGATTGTAAATGAGAGTATTTCTGTGATCGATGCTCTTGCGACTGATTTAGTTAGAGCCAGCGAATCAATGACCCTGCTCGCTCAACATTCAGATGAAATTGGCAGTGTGGTTGATGTTATTCAAGGGATATCAGAGCAAACAAATTTACTGGCACTTAATGCCGCTATTGAAGCCGCGCGAGCAGGTGAACAAGGCAGAGGTTTTGCAGTAGTAGCTGATGAGGTGCGTTCGCTTGCCAAACGTACACAAGACTCTACTGAAGAAATCATGAAAATGATCCAGCGATTACAGCAAGGTTCACAAGAATCGATGCAGCTAATGAAAAGTGGCACCGAGCAAGTGAAATTAAGTGTTGAGCAATCGATGTTAGTAAAAGATGCCCTGCAACGTATTTTGAGTAGTATAGAAGAAATCAATGGCTTGAATGCTCAAATTGCGACCGCTTCAGAACAGCAAAGTTCAGTGACAGAAGAGATCAATATTAATATCACTAACATCAGTGACATTTCAGACCAAACCGCAGAGGGAGCAAAACAAAGTAGCGCGGCTACCGAAGATTTAGCCCGATTAGCTGAGTCAATGGAGTCGGATATAGCGCACTATAAGGTATAAGCAATTGGGGGTAGAAATAGTGTTTATTGAACTCACCTTTCTCACTCCCTTGATGTATTTTTAAATTCGGATACACCTAGTGTTGATCTAACAAAAATATATTTTTAAATGTTCTGCAGTAACGAAGACTCTCTTCAACTATATTAGATTAACGTGATGTTTTGTTTGCTATTCAAAGGATAAAAAATGATATATCGAACTAAATTGATACTAAGCATTTTACTATTCGTGTTTTCTATTGCTGTATATGCAAATGACATCCAGCCAACTAAGGAACCCGTATTAATTGGTTTGGATGGCGAGTTTGGATACCTAGGCAGCACTTCGGCTGAAGCGATCAGTAGTGGCATCCAGATTGCCATCAATGAGATCAATCTTGCAGGAGGGGTGCTTGATGGACGACCATTAAAACTTGTGGAAAAAGCAAATCATTCCGTACCAGCTCGAAGCATCCATAATATAAAAAAGTTTGCAGAGTATACTGATCTAGTGGCCATTTTTTGTGGACGCTTCAGCCCGACAGTTTTAGAGGCATTGCCGACATTAAAAACAGCAAAAATTCCACTATTAAATCCTTGGGCAGCTGCAGATGCTATTGTTGATAATGGCTCCACGCCTAATTATGCCTTTAGACTTTCACTAAGTGATGGATGGGCCATGCCCACTATGATTCGTTACGCCGAATCTAAGGGGGCTAAACGATTGGGTATGCTTCTGCTCAATACCAGCTGGGGACGTGGAAATCTTCTCACGGCTGAACGCTATGTTGAAAATAACCCAACACTAAAAATTGTCCATAAACACTGGTTTAATTGGGATGATAAAAGTTTATTAGACAAATATGAAGCGTTATTACAAGCTGGTGCAGAAGCCGTATTGCTGGTTTCAAATGCTGATGAAGCTGCTATTTTAATTAAGGAGATGGTAAGTTTACCGCCAGAAAAACAACTGCCTATAGTTGCACATTGGGGCGTGACTGGTGGCGTATTGCCAGAAATGGCTGGTTCAGCATTGCATAAGGTCGATTTCTCTGTGGTGCAAACATACAGTTTTATCAATGCAGCAAGACCAAAATCAAAGACTGTAGTTGCCGCAGCGCAGGATATTTTTAATGTATCAGGTGCACGTGAATTGCCATCCCCGACAGGCATTGCTCATGCCTATGATTTAACCCATATTCTAGCGCTAGCAATTAACCTAGCAGGAAGCACTGAACGCCTAGCAATTCGAGACGCGCTTGAGCAAGTTATCAATTACGATGGGTTAATAAAGTTTTATAAACAGCCTTTCAGTCCTGAAAATCATGACGCCTTGAGTCCGGAGGATGTCTTTATGGCTAAGTATGATAATAAAGATAATGCTATTGTACGTATTTGGCCATTAATAAAATAGAATAAAATATGACGCTATTTCCAAATTTTTTGCGCCATTGGTTATTAATAAGTATCGCACATAAAATTCAGTTTTTTTCGCTGATATTTACCTCGATAGTTATTCTTATTATTGGTTCTGTTTCATACACTTTGTTGCATAAAAGTATTAGTGAAAATGTTCGCGAGCATATTGACCATGAAGCCAACTTAACTGGCAACAAACTACAGTTTTTATTTAAATCAGTTACGGAGAATATTAATAAATTATCACTTAACGCTTTGGTGATGAATAGTCTTGTAGACTCATCGGGAAGAGAGTCATATTTGTTACCCTTTTTGCGAAGTGAGCAAGACTTTTTTAATATCCCGGTTAATATCGTCTTGACTGACTTTCAGGGTGCGGTTATTGCTGCAAATAGCATCAAGAATAAAGCAGGCTATACAGTAAGGCCTGAGATTGAGCAAGCTATTAGCACTGGTTTACCTGTCTCTTCAATTTATAATGATCCAACAGGCACAATGTTGCTGTTAGTTAAACCCATTATATTCCCTCCAACTCGCCAAACAGAAGGTTTTTTAGTCGTTTGGCTTAAACTTGATGATATATTTGATCAGAGTGTACAGAACTTACAAGAGCATTTTCATGCAGAACTAACTACCTCAAACTATTCTTTAAAACATGGTTTTACAGGTGATACAGAATTAAGCTCAATTAATTACGAGATGTTTACCGATTTCTCTGGTGAGTTTCCTGCATTTAAATTCAGTCTTAAGGTTGGCCAAGATGAAGCAAAGGCTTTTTCTTATCTCAATAATCTCACCTATATTATTATAATAATTACACCTCTTTTACTCTTATTGGTGTTTTTTATCACAGGCAAAATCTCAAAAAAAATAGCTGGGCCAATTATTTTTTTAAACAAATTGACCGGAAATATTGCACGTGAGGGTAATTTTACTGGTGCGTTATCTGTTCCCAAAAGTGACTCTTTTGATGAGGTCGGACAGCTGACTAATGCATTTAACTTGATGCTCAATCAACTTAAATTCAGCTATGAGAGCCTTGAGAAAAAGGTTTTAAACCGCACATTTGATTTGCAACAAAGTGAATTACGTTTTCGGGCGATGGCAGATAACTCTCCGGCCATGATTTGGACTTCGAATGCTGAACTATCTGTAGATTTTTATAATCAACAGATAGTTGACTTTAGCGGACGTGGAATGAGTGAGCTCCAAACCTTAGGCTTTTTTGATTTAGTGCACCCTGAAGATGAAAAAATAGTTACAAGTGAGCGTGCTGCAGCTTTCGAACAGAAAAAGCCATTTAAACTAGAATACAGGCTAAAAAATTGCCAAGGTGAATATAGGTTTATCCTGGAGAATTGTGTAACCAAAACTTCCTCATCAGGTGATTTTGATGGCTATATAGGATTGTGTATCGATATTACAAGTCGGATTTTTATGGAGGAGCAACTGCGTTTAGCGGCCGCAGTTTTTGAGAAAAGTTCTCAGGGCATTATTATTTGTGATGTAAAGAATCGGATAGTCTCAGTCAATAAAGGTTTTACCAAATTAATGGGTTATGAACCAGGTGACCTTTTGTCTAAAAATCCAAACATTTTTAGTTCTGGTCAGCATCAGGAAAGTTTTTATTCATTAATGTGGGATAAGATAAAAAAAGAGGGAGCTTGGCAAGGAGAAGTCTGGAATAAACATAGAAATGGTAAAGTGTTACCCGAGTGGTTAACTATTAATGTGATCAAAGATGATAGCGACAATATTACTCATTATATCGGTATGTACTACGATATATCCGAGCGAAAAGAAAATGAGCAGCGCATTGAGTATTTGGCTTATCATGATAGTCTCACAGGTTTGCCCAATAGAACTCTCTTTAAAGACCGACTTGAGCAAGCAACATTTTCAGCTTTGCGTCATGAGCGCAGCTTTGCTCTGTTATATTTGGACCTCGATCATTTTAAAGTAATCAATGACACATTGGGGCATGATGTTGGTGACGACTTCCTTAAAATCGTGGCGTATCGACTAAAATCAGGCGTTAGAGAAAATGATACAGTCGCCCGTGTTGGAGGCGATGAGTTTATTTTAATTATTGAGGATGTTTCAGGCATAGATGCAATTGTAAATGTGATCCAAAAACTGATGGGGTTATTAACTGAGTCATATCAAATCAAAAACGATATAGTGTATAGCTCTCCTAGTATTGGCGTTGCCGTTTACCCCAATGATTCTGAAACTGCTGCAGAGCTTATCAAACAAGCTGACATTGCTATGTATCAGGCTAAAGCAAAAGGTAGAAACACATTTGTCTTTTATGCGCCTGAGATGAATAAAGAAATACTTCAACGTTCTGAAATTGAAAGTAAACTGAGACTCGCGCTTGAACGTGGTGATGAGTTGGATGTTTATTTGCAGCCTCAAATAGAAATGAGCTCTGGGAAAATTATTGGTGCCGAAGCCTTAGTAAGGTGGGAGCATCCTGATATTGGATTTATTTCCCCTGCTGATTTCATCCCTGTGGCAGAGGCCTGCGGCCTTATTTTGCCTGTTGGAAAGTTTGTATTAAATAAAGTGTTGAATGCTATTCATACCCGACAAGCAAACAAACTACACTGCGTACCTATTTCTGTAAACATATCAGCCGTTCAATTCAGCCATCATGATTTTCTAATCGATACGGCTGAAATGATTGATAACTATACATTTGACATGGAGTTATTACAGTTTGAAATAACCGAGAGTATCTTTATAAAAGAGCCGAATAATATCGCTGAAACAATGCATACCATTAATGCTATGGGAATTAAGTTTTCTTTAGATGATTTTGGTACTGGGTATTCCAGTTTAAGTTATTTAAGAAAATTCCCGATTAGTACTCTCAAAATCGATCAGTCATTCATCAGAGACTTAACTATAGATAAAGAAGATGCAGCATTAACGGTCGCGATTATCACTATGGCACATAGTTTAGGTCTTAAGGTTATTGCTGAAGGTTTGGAAACTATTGAGCAAGAGAGTTTTCTTCTCGAAAATAATTGTAAAATAGGACAAGGTTACCTGTACGCAAAACCTATGCCTATAAATGAGTTTTTTAGCAAAATCGACTCGGTATAGTCATCAGTTAGTATGTAAATTAAAAAAGCACACTACCCTACTTCGATATTGCCAGCATCCAACATTTAAAAGGTTAGTAAATCTGAGCGTTTTAATTTAATTAAATGTATCTACAAGCCACTTTGGGGCCCTCAGCTGGTTACATAATCACTTTGATAAGCGCAGAAGTGATAACTATGCTCATTTTTAACATCAAGCTGAATTGTAACAATCATTTTCTGTACTCTATGATTAAAATATTGTGAATTGGAGAAATCAATAATTGATGCAGACACTTAATGCTAGTATTTCCTTAAAACTTTCAATCCAAGTTATAACTCTCGCTGCTATCTTTTTTTTGCTGGGGATAGCAGGATTAGAGCTTGCTTTGCCGCCTGGTTACGCAACAGCAATATTTCCTGCAGCAGGTATCGCAGTTAGCGCAATTCTATATGGCGGAATTCGATTATTACCAGGAGTGTGGCTTGGTTCATTTTTTCTAAACCTTTGGGTAGCAGGAAGCAGTGAAGCCTTCGAGATACAGTCAGTTTTTATTGCGCTATTCATTGCAATCGGTGCAAGTATTCAGGCGTTAGTCGCCTTGTATCTGGTAAACATTTCACAAACCAACTGGAAAGCGCTGACAACGTTTCGCGAAATTGTACTATTTTTAACACTCGCGGCACCTTTAGCGAGCTTGGTCTCATCGACTTGGGCTAACATTACGTTATATTTATTTGGCATTATGTCTACGGATTATATTGCATCAAGCTGGTTAAATTGGTGGATTGGTGACACGACTGGCGTACTTGTGTTTGCCCCTATCGCGCTAATCCTGCTATATCGTGATCAGGTACTTGCGAAATATCGCTTGCGGACTGTAATAATTCCCACTTTACTTTCATTATTAATGGTTTTTCTTATTTTTTTCTATGTCGCTAGTAGTGAAAACCGTCAAATCAATAACCGAATGCAAAACACCGGCATTGGACTAGAACATCATATTAAAAGCAAACTAAGTGGTTTTACAGAAACCGTGATATCGCTTAGTAACTTGATGCAAATGTACCCAGATCTCACCTTTACTAAATTTGAAAGCTATACACGCGAGCTATTCGCCCTACATCCAGACTTGCATGGGATCGGTTGGAACAAATATTTTTCTGACCCTGAAAGAGCAAACTTTGAAACTCAGCTAGCTAAACAATTAGACATGCCAGCATTTGAAATTACGGAAAAGGACGTACAAGGCAATATCGTTCGCGCTGAAATCCGTGATCACTATGCACCTGTAACTTACATATCGCCCTTTGAACCCAATAAACAAGCATTAGGCTTCGATATTGCTTCAGAGCCTGTTCGGCTCAAAGCCATCATGCAGGTACTTCAAACGGGACAGCTAGCAATAACATCACCGATTAAACTCGTTCAAGATACAGAACCAAGTACTTCGATATTAGTTATCGCACCTGTAAATAATACACTGAGAGATGCCATATCTGGCTTTGCCGTGGCCTCGGTGCGCATAGAAAATATGATGCATTTTCTGTTTTCACAAGGTTTGATGGAAGATATAGAAATACGACTTGAAGACAAACATGCTCTGAATACTGACAAAACTTTATTTAGTTCACATGTAAAATCCAGCTCAACGAATCAAGAATACCAATGGCAAACCGATATTGATTTTGGTGGTCGTACATGGCAATTAACCCTTATTCCAACAGGCCATTATATTGAGTCTCATCTAACGCTTTTGGCATGGCAAATATTACTTATTGGATTACTTTTCAGCGGGTTATTGCAAATATTATTACTCACGATTACTGGGCAGCATTATCTTGCCAAGACAGCATTACAGCAAAGTGAATCGAGCATACGAGCCATTTTAGATAATGCCCCATTTTTAATTTGGCAGAAAGATACTAATGGCCATTATCTTAATATAAATAAGAAATTAGCCGTTCTCCTGGAGTTGACTGATGCAAGCCAGATACTGGGGAAAACTGATTTTGATATTTGGCCTAAAGAGTTAGCAGAGCATTATCAACTTGATGATGAAGAAGTGTTATCAACTCAAACAACAAAACATATTGAACAAGAGCCTGTAATAGAGGACGGTCAGACTCGTTATACTGAAACATTCAAAAGCCCGCTAATTGACTCGTTCGGTAAACTGGTAGGAACGATTGGATTTTCCCATGATATAAGTGAAAAGATAAAAGCACGAGAAGCATTAAAGGCAAACGAAGCGACCTTCAAAGCCATGATAGAAAGTATTCCAGTGGCGGTCTATGTGTCTTCTGATGTAGAGCAAGTCGCAACCTACATTAACCCTATCTTTACTAAGTTATTTGGCTATACCATCGATGAAGTGCCTTCGGCTGCAACATGGTGGCCTTTAGCTTATCCAGATAAAAGCTATCGTGATCAAATAAGTGAGGAATGGTTATTAAAAGTTGATCAGGCAATTAAAGCCCAATCAGATATTGAGCCAATGGAAGTTATCGTCACTTGCAAGGACGGTTCAAAGAAAAATATTTTATGGGGATTCACGACCCTTAATGATCAAAACTTTGCCTTCGGCTTGAATCTCACCGAACTTAGGCACGCTGAAAATATCGTTTTTGAAAGTGAGGTCAAATTCAAATCACTTATTCAAAATATGAGCGAGGGCTTAGCATTACATGAGCTGGTTTACGATGAGAATAACCAAGCTATAGACTATCGTATACTCGAGGTAAATCGCGCTTTTGAAGCTCAAACGGGAATAACATCAATCAACGCAAGCGGTAAATTAGCGACTGAGGTTTATGGCTTAAATCCTGCCCCTTTTCTGGAAAATTATGCTCAGGTAGTTAAAACAGGCAAGCCTTATAGTTTTGAGGTTTACTTTGAACCACTACAACGCCATTTTAATATTTCAGTTTTTTCACCAATGGCTAATCAATTTGCCACCGTGTTTACTGATATTACAGAACGTAAAAAAGTACAGCAACAGATTGTAGAAAGTGAATCTCGCTTTAGAGAGTTGTTTCAACAAACACCCATTGCTTATCAATCTTTAGATGCAGAGGGGCGCTTTATTGATGCTAATGAACAGCTTTGTGACATGCTGGGTTATTCTCGAGAAGAAATTCTAGGAATAACATTTGGTGAAATTTGGATGGATGAAATTCAGGATCAATTTCCTTGCCAATTTAAGTCATTTAAAAAAGCGGGCCATGTTAGCACTCAGTTAACACTAGAAAAGAGAGATGGCCAGCTTATTACCGTGATATTAAATGGTCGAATTCAAAGAGACACAAAGGGAAACTTTGTAAAAACCCATTGTGTGCTTATCGACATTACTGAGCGTGAAAAAATAGCGCAAGAAATGCGGATTGCAGCCATTGCATTTGAGTCTCAAGAAGGCATGTTTGTAACAGACGTCAATGGCATTATCCTCCGTGCCAACCAGTCATTTACAGCCATCACTGGCTACGACGTTATTGACGTTGTTGGTAAAAAACCTCGTATGTTTAGTTCCGGAAGACACGATGATAATTTTTATACAGCTATGTGGGAAAGCATTAACACAATGGGCGCATGGCAAGGTGAAGTATGGAATAAACGTAAAAATGGTCAAATTTATCCAGAGCACCTTACCATCACTGCCGTCTTGAATAATCAGCATCAGGTCACCCATTATGTTGCAACCTTGACTGATATTACCGCCAATAAAGCTGCCGAAAAAGAGATCCACTCATTGGCATTTTATGATCCATTAACAACATTACCTAACCGACGTTTATTCATGGATCGCTTATCACAAGCTTTGGCTTTGAGCGCAAGGACAGCACACAACGGGGCTTTGCTGTTCCTTGATATCGATCATTTTAAAACCCTCAATGACACGCTTGGCCATAAATTTGGTGATATTTTATTGCAACAGGTTGCGAAGCGTTTACAAGATGCAGTACGTGAACATGACACCGTTGCTCGCCTTGGCGGTGATGAGTTTGTTGTTTTACTTGAATCACTGGATAAAGACCTGGATAAAGCCACTGCAGATACAATAAAAGTGGCAAACAAAATTTTATCGAGCCTTAGTCAGACTTATCAGCTTGAAGAACATGAATACCATAGCAGTTGTAGTATCGGTGTCATAATGTTTAGCGATCATGATATTTCCCCCGAAGTATTAATCAAACATGCCGATATTGCCATGTATCAGGCTAAACATGATGGTCGCAATGCGATATGTATTTTCAACCCAAAAATGCAAGACCAGATCAATGCTCGCTCTACACTTGAAAATGACATACGTCGTGCCATTTCTGGTGAACAGTTCCAGCTTTACTACCAAGTTCAAGTAGATAAATCAAATCGGCCTTTGGGTGCTGAAGCTCTGATACGCTGGCATCACCCAGTGCGAGGTTTGGTATCGCCTATTGAATTTATTTCTCTTGCTGAAGAAACAGGGCTTATTATACCAATTGGTGAATGGGTACTTAACTCAGCTTGCGCTCAACTAAAGTTGTGGCAACAACAAGAACGCATGCGTAATTTTGTTTTGTCGGTTAATGTAAGCGCAAAACAGTTCCACCAACCCGACTTTGCCAAAAAAGTTGAGTCGCTCATTGAGCCGTTTGGTATTAATCCACAACGGTTAAAATTTGAACTTACTGAAAGTATGTTATTACAGAATCTTGAGGCAACGATTCAGACCATGCTCGCCCTGAAAAAGTTTGGTGTGCAATTCTCGCTTGATGACTTTGGAACAGGATACTCCTCATTGCAATATCTAAAACGCCTACCGCTTGATCAGCTAAAAATAGACCAATCGTTTGTTCGTGATGTTGTCGTCGACGAAAATGATCGCGCTATCGTGCGGACTATTATTGCTATGGCTGACAGTTTAGGTCTAGATATTATTGCTGAGGGAGTAGAAACTGAACAACAACGCGATATATTGCTAGCGGAAGGCTGTCGTCATTATCAGGGGTACTTGTTTAGTAAACCCATTCCTATTGATGAGTTTGAGGCTAATTCAGCCACAACAATTGTCAACTTATCGAGCTGAGGCGAATAAATTCAACTGGACACCTTAATCTAAATTGTCGGCACAACTCACTTTTTCCCATCGTTATGTGAGCGTTCGTGGAAAATACGATAATGTTTCGCTTGCAATAAATGACGCTAAGGTCGAATAGCTTATTAATCACACTATGGCAACTCAGAAAACTATGAACTACGACGAGATTAAATGACTACATAGTTGATTTTTACCTTTACGCTTTGCTAAGTACATTAGCTCATCAGATTTACACAGTAGGGTTTTGGTATCATTTCCACTCGAAGGGTAGATTGATGCAAGCCCTATGCTTAATGTAGGGAGTTCAGGGAGGTTTTTTAATAAGCGAATAGTGTGCTGAAACTCATAAAGTAATGATTCAGCTTCCTTAAGCGATGTGGTACCAAATAATAAAACAAACTCAGCACCTCCGTATCTAGCAGCAATGTCCCCTGGCGTTATATTTGCTATTGATTTTAGACACTCATCACCTTGTTGATGGCCATAAGTGTCATTTAACATTTTAAAATTATCAACGTCGATAATTGCCAGTGAAAGAGGTCGTTTAAGTCTTCTACAGCTAAACCATTCATGTTCTAAAAATTCATCAAAAAAACGTCGATTAGCGATGTTAGTTAAACCATCAAGACGCGATAATTTAGCCATTTCCTCTTCGATTAGTTTTCTTTCAGTGATGTTTTGATGTGTAATAACAAGATAATCATTTTGATCTATCTTTGATGCTCGCATAATAAACCAGCGTCTTTCACTCGGGCTATGACAGGAGTATTCTATTTGAAAGCAAGTTCGCTTATTGGTTATTCATAGCCTGAACCTTAAGCATTTAAATGTTCCAATATCGACTCCAAGCTGTTGTCTTGCCTAGATTTTGATTGTTGGGCTCGACAGCAGTTTGCAATGATAAATGTTATTGCCCAACCCAGATCAGCCTTCAATTGAATTATTGATTTTCTTGCCAACGATTTCATTATGGGCTCGAACCAACCTTGGGTAGATTTGGCTATTTTAAACATAGATAAACGCACTTTCTTCAACCTCTGGGCGACACGGCCGATATAACGCTTGATGAGTAAACTCAGCAGGCTAGCCCAAATCAACCCTTTGACCAGATGTGGCTGACGCGTAACAAATTTTTTTAGGTTGTTGTGACTTTTCCACTCTTTGAATAGCAGCTCAATCTGCCAGCGAATTCGGTACAGTTTCATAACATCTTTACAGCTAAACTCCTCACGCGGCAAATTAGTCAGCCACCACAGGTAACGCTTGTCTTTCTTTTGCCAAAACAACACCATGCGGCACTTATGTCGTTGCCACTGAACATCAAGTTCGAGTACCTGTGTTCGGACACCACGCCGCTGGTTTAAGTCTTTTAGCTTGAGTCCTGCTTGCGTTATATTTGAACACAAAATGGGGTTTTGACATTGGTGATGTCGGTGTGAACGTGAATTTAGGTGTAAGGTATGAACAAACTGATACCTCAAGCACGGTTAAACAAAGAGTTGAAGAGCAAGTGGTTTGGGCGAGTCCTACCGAGTGGATCATGAAATATGTTGATGGGGGAGATGATAATTATCTTACCCAAACTGGTGATTATGATGTTTGGCTACCTATGTTAGATATTGACGCCGAAGTGATTGAAGACGTAGTGGTTCGTTTTTCTGCAGGCAAAACCATTGCCCGCCCGTTATTGGGTGATATGGTTGCCGGCAGAAGCTTAAGTGGTAGCCCTAAAATTGGTGCTCGTCGAGGGGGAAGTGGCAATCCAGGGCTTCTACCTCTGGAATCATTTAACTTAGACTTGTCTTTGGAATACTACTATGCCGATGCAAGTTATGCAGCGATTGGGTTATTCCACAAGGATGTCGATAACTTTGTTTCACGCTCGACTTCGCAAACTACCATCGACGGACTGCACGATGTATACAATAGTCCACGTTATCTCGAGGCAATTTCACAGCTCGAGAGTGCAGGTACTTCCGTTAATGAAAATAGCATTTTCGCGCAAATGATTACTAATGGCCATGGTAATGCTGACGGTCAGATTGTACCGTTAGATTCAGATCCTTTAATTGTCTGGGATCTAACAAGCCCAATAAACAGTAATAAAAAATCAGTGCAGGGGATCGAGTTAGCGTTGCAACATGTGTTTGGTGAGTCGGGGTTTGGTCTTGGCGCTAATGGCACATTTGTCGATGGAGATGTTGAGTTTGATCCTTATAGCCTAGCACAACAACAACCTCTTGAAGGTTTAGGTAATTCTGCTAACTTCCAAGCTTTCTATGAGAAAGATGGATTATCGGTAAAGTTCACTTATGCTTGGCGTGATAGTTACCTTATTGGTGTAGGCCAATCTAAGGGGTCAGCAGATGCGCCACCACAGTATGCTAAGGATTTTGGTCAGCTTGATGCCAGTATCAACTATGATATTAACGAATATATAACGGTCTTCCTTGAGGGGATAAACCTTAATAATGAAGTTGAGCAAGGCTATGGTCGATTTGAAGAGCAATTCCTATTTGCTCGTCAGTACGGCAGCCGTTACGCATTAGGTGCTCGAGTGACTTTTTAACCCTACGATAAAGGGGCGATATATAGAAGTATACACAACTAAAACGCTGAGCACTCGCTCAGCGTTTTTCCAAGTGGCGTTTGTAGTAATCAAATATATTGTTGAAGGTATTATCGATGCTTAATAGGTACTCAATTGCAGCTATCTGTTTGATGGTTGTTGTCGTTACTTCTTATGTATTCCAGTTTTATTTTAATCTGGGGTATGAGCTCTCAGAACAGCCCTCTGATTGGGTTGATTTTGGTGGTTTCTTTAATGAGCTTGTTAGTCCACTGCTTAGCTTTGTCTCTTTGGTATTGCTGATTCAGTCCTTAAATCCACAAAATCAAGCTAATACAGAGCTTAGGGCTGAAGTACAGCTGAACCATAAAAACGAACAGCTGAGATCATTTGAGACTTATTTTTTGGGCTAATAGAAGCGCAGCGAGCTTCATTTTCAAATTTCAAATTGGAATTCAAGGAAGATGTTAAAACTTTGGAAGCAGTATGCGCAATACGTGCGCTTGAAGATCGGATTGCAGCTTTTCGTGAATGCAATGCACAAGATACTGAAATAGAAAAAATGATCTGTATGCAGTTTATGGATTACCCATCGGCTGACTATCTAAAAAACAACACTGAGTTCATGGCTGTATTAACAGATCTAGGCGGAGGAGCGGATCACTATTAAGTCTTTTGAAGTCTGTTTGTAACGGTTATAATTTAGTGGAGGCAAGGTAAACTTTTATAAAAAGTAAATTGAAACACAGCTTTTTCTAAAACGTTTATGTCCAAAAATGAGTTTGAAATAAATCAATGATCTCAAGTTGAAGTTTTCAAATAAACAAAAACGCCAATCATATGATTGGCGTTTTGATTTTAGCAAAGTACCTAAACCAAATGTTTAGATGTAGCTGCTAATCACTTAAGTCAGTTATTCACTTAAGCCATTAATGCGTTTAAGCAACGACAAGTACTTTACAGGTATTGGTTCCACCAACGGTTTCCATTGCATCGCCTTTGGTCATTAATACCATGTCACCACTGCTTAAGTAGCCAGCTGCAACCATAGTGTTTAATGCTTCACGCGCTAACTCATCTGCGCCATAGGCCGTTGAGTCAAAATACATAGGTTGCACACCACGGTATAATGCCATTTTCGCCAGTGTTTTTTGATGACGTGATAGAGCGAAAATCGGTAATGAAGAGCTAATACGAGACATAAGTTTCGCCGTTGCACCTGATTCTGTTAACGAAATAATGGCTTTAACACCTTCAAGGTGGTTTGCTGCATACATAGTAGACAGCGCAATGGTTTCTTCAATCGAAGTAAAGCTTTGCTCTAAACGATGCTTAGACACTTTCACGCTTGGGTGAGATTCAGCACCAACACAGACGTTTGCCATGGCTTTTACGGTTTCTTCAGGGAAGTCACCCGCAGCCGTTTCGGCTGATAACATAACCGCATCAGTACCATCTAACACTGCGTTAGCAACGTCCATCACTTCTGCACGAGTTGGCATTGGGCTTGAAATCATAGATTCCATCATTTGAGTCGCTGTGATAACAGCTTTGTTCAATTGACGTGAACGTTGAATTAAACGTTTCTGAACGGCAACTAATGCAGCATCACCAATCTCAACACCTAAGTCACCACGGGCAACCATAACAACATCAGATGCTCGAATAACATCATCCATAGCTTCATCAGTTGCAACCGCTTCAGCGCGTTCTACTTTTGCAACGATCAGTGCATTGCTACCCGCTTCAAGTGCTAATTTACGCGCTAAGTCTAAATCAGCACCAGTACGTGGGAATGATACCGCTAAATAGTCAACATCAATTAATGCAGCTGTTTTAATGTCAGCCATATCTTTTTCAGTTAATGCAGGCGCCGTTAAACCACCACCTTGCTTGTTGATACCTTTATTGTTTGATAAAGGACCCGCAACCGTAACGCTGGTGAAAACTTTGTTACCTTCAACGCTGTCTACGCGTAATTGCACACGACCGTCATCCAGCATCAAAATATCACCAATAACGACGTCTCTTGGTAATTCTTTGTAGTCGATACCGACTTGTTGTTGATCGCCTTCACCTTTGGCTAAATCAGCATCAAGAATGAATTTATCACCTAAAGAAAGCTTAATTTTCATGTTGTCTTTAAATGTAGACACACGAATTTTTGGCCCTTGTAAGTCGCCTAAGATAGCAACATGTTTGCCTAACTCTTTGGCAATAGCACGTACATCGTTAGCGCGTTTCAAATGGTCTTCTGGAGAACCATGAGAGAAGTTCATACGAACAACGTTGGCACCGGCTTTAATAATTTTACGTAAATTATCATCACGGTCAGTTGCTGGGCCTAGAGTGGTAACGATTTTAGTTCTGCGGAACATGACATACTCCGTTAAATTTAAAGGAAAGATTAAAATTGGCTATTAAAAGTACGCTTTGATTCTGGTACTAAAAATGATGGATATATAGTAGCAGAGATTTATGTCAAATGTAGTAAAGTTACAAACAAAATATCAGTATTTAATGTGTATATTTTGTGACAGAGAAAAGGTTTTTCATAAAAAAAGGCTAAAACACCTAAGTGATCAGCCTTTGATTTGAATTATTTATCTATGACAGAACAAATGTCATAAAGATAATTTTGTTGTAACTCACAGTCAAAATATGCGTAATTGTTGATTAAATAGTCAAATCTTTGTTAACACGTGATTCTTTTAGTACTTCTTTTACGCGTTTTAGATTATCTCTAAAGCGAGGGCCACGGCGCAGTGTGAAGCCAGTTGCCAGTACGTCAATGGTCACTAATTGTGCTAATCGAGATGCCATTGGTAAGTACAGATCAGTATCTTCTGGAACTTCCATGGTGACAGGCAAAGTACACTCAAGTGATAAAGGTGAATTACGCGCGGTTATACCAATAACCGCTGCACCATTTTCACGTGCAATACGTGCAATTTCAATTAGTGATTTAGTTCTACCGGTATGAGAAATCAACACCACAACGTCACCTTCATTTGAGTTAATACAACTCATGCGTTGCATGAGTACATCATCAAAACAGATAACAGGCACGTTAAAACGGAAGAATTTGTTTTGTGCATCATGGGCAACAGAAGAGGAGGCGCCTAGACCAAAAAATGAAATTGTTTTGGCCTGGGTTAAGATATCTACGGCTTTATTTACTGCTGCGATATCGAGGCTTTGACGTGCTGTATCAAGCGATGCCATTGAAGATTCGAAGATTTTCGTGGTGTAAGATTCAGGGCTATCATCTTCTTCTACATGGCGGCTAACATAAGGTGTGCCATTCGCAAGACTTTGTGCCAAATGTAACTTAAAATCAGGGAAGCCCTTTGTGTCTAAACGACGACAAAAGCGGTTTACTGTTGGTTCACTCACATCGGCCATTTTTGCTAATGTGGCAATGCTGGAGTGAATGGCTGTTTGCGGCGAGGCTAAAATAACTTCGGCTACTTTACGTTCAGACTTACTAAATTTTGCCAGGTTGTTTTGAACCTTTTCAAGTGTATTCATAATCATGCATCCGCAAATATTGGGTAATGTAATTTTATATCAGAAGTCAGTGCAATAGAGGGAATTAAGTTGTTTTTATACCTTCTGAAAGTCAACTGTAGTAAATTTTCAATTGTTCTTTCAATTGCGAAACTTCTGTTACTGTCTATGAGTGTTGAAAATCATAGCAGATAACGTACCAAAATGACTATATGCTAAACAAGAGATTAATTTCAAAATATTGATGCATATTTTAAATTCTGTTGTTATATTACAACAAAAGTGTGTTTTTATTCATCGTTTAAGACGATGTGAGCACAAGATAATAAAGGAGAGCTTTCAGCAATGGGCAAATCATCAGGTGCAAAGGCGTGTGATTTTGTGTTGTTCGGTACCAAAGGGGACCTAGCAAGACGTAAACTTTTACCTTCACTCTACCAATTAGATAAAGCCGAGTTATTGGATAAGGACACTAAAGTTATTGGTGTCGCAAAAGATGCCTTTACTCAAGAAGAGTTCATTGAACTAGTTAGCAAGGCATTAAACACATTTGTGAAGGATGAAATTTGTCCTACAACACTTGAGCGTTTTTTGGCCCGTTGTCATTATATCGGCACAGATTTTACTCAGCCTGAAGGTTACCAAGCTTTCCATGATTTATTAGAGCCGAAAAAGCGTGTAATGGTAAATTACTTCGCTACGCCTCCTTCTATCTTCGGCGCCATTTGTCGTTGTCTTAATGCACAAAAATTGATTCACCCAGATACTCGTGTGGTACTCGAAAAGCCAATTGGTACCGATTTAGAATCTTCCCATGTGATCAACGATCAAGTTGCTGAGTTCTTTAACGAGAATCAGGTATATCGTATTGACCATTATTTAGGTAAAGAAACGGTTCAAAACCTGATTGCACTTCGCTTTGCTAACTCGCTATTCGCTTCTAAATGGGATAACCGCACAATCGATCATGTACAGATCACGGTTGCCGAAGAAGTGGGTATTGAAGGACGTTGGGGCTACTTTGACGGCGCAGGTCAAATGCGTGACATGATCCAGAACCATTTATTACAGGTGCTGAGTTTAGTCGCGATGGACCCTCCTGTAACACTTGATGCTGATAATATTCGTGACGAAAAAGTGAAAGTGCTGAAATCACTTCGCCCAATCAATCAAGATAACGTTTATGAAAATACGGTTCGCGGCCAATATAGCGCAGGTTTCTTAAAAGGTTCGCCAGTTCCTGGTTACCTTGAAGAAGAGGGCGCTAACCTCAAATCACATACAGAAACCTTTGTGGCGCTGCGTGTTGATATTGATAACTGGCGTTGGGCGGGTGTGCCGTTTTATTTGCGTAGTGGCAAGCGTATGCCATTTAAAAGCAGTGAAATTGTGGTTTATTTTAAAAACCCACCGCACAATTTATATCGTTCAAGCTACCGTAACCTGCCACCAAACAAGTTAACTATTCGTCTACAGCCCCACGAAGGTGTTGAAATTCAGATGATGAATAAGGTGCCAGGCCTTGAGCAAAAACAACGTCTGCAAACCACTAAACTGGACTTAAGCTTCTCTGACACATTCAAAAATGAACGCATTGCCGATGCATATGAGCGTTTGTTACTTGAAGCTATGCTTGGTAATCAAGCGCTATTTGTGCGTCGCGACGAAGTTGAGCAAGCATGGAAATGGGTTGACGGGATCATTCAGGCTTGGGAACAAAGTGGTGAACGTCCAAAATCTTACCCAGCAGGAACATGGGGCCCAGTCGCGTCAGTGGCATTAATTACTAAAGACGGTCGCTCTTGGGATGAATAAGGAAACCAACATGATTAAAGAATCTGTATTTAAATCATTTGATTCGCCAGCCAGTCTTGAATCGACATTAGCCGATAAAATTGCCCATCAATTACAACATGCTATTGATAGTCGAGGTAAAGCTAGCCTAGTAGTTTCAGGCGGCTCAACACCATTGAAATTATTTCAACTACTTAGCCATAAAACATTGGAGTGGAGTGAAGTTTACATCACACTAGCTGATGAACGCTGGGTTGAGTCTGATGAAAAAGATTCAAATGAAAGGTTGGTTAGAGAGCATCTTCTTCAGAATCGCGCTGCTAATGCAAAATTCCGTGGTTTAAAAAATATGTTTGCAACCCCTGAAGCGGGCGCTGCAATGGCAGGTGAATCACTTGCAAATTTCCCTCGTCCTTTTGATGTGGTGGTATTGGGCATGGGAACTGATGGACATACCTGTTCATGGTTTCCTTGTAGCAAAGAATTAGATCATGCGTTAACTACGCAAGCTATGTGTGCGGCTGTCAATCCAAAAACTGCACCACATGCCAGAATCACATTATCAAAAGATGCCATTTTAAATAGCCGTCAAATTTATTTACACCTTGTCGGTGAAGCTAAATTATCAGTTTATCATCAAGCTTTAGAAAATGATGACGTAACAAAAATGCCTATTAGAGCAGTATTAGCGCAGCGTAAAACGCCCGTTGATGTGTTCTACAGCGCATAAAGGAGTCTTAACATGCACTCAGTAGTTCAGGCAGTAACAGATCGTATTATCGAACGCAGTAAACATTCTCGTAAAGGGTATTTGGCTGCTTTAAATGATGCTAAAGCTAAAGGCGTTCATCGTAGCGCGTTAAGTTGTGGCAACTTAGCCCATGGTTTTGCCGCATGTAAACCTGCAGAGAAAGATTCTTTGCGTCAGTTTACTAAAGCGAACATTGGTATTGTCACTTCATTTAACGACATGCTTTCTGCTCACCAGCCTTATGAAGATTACCCGAAGCTATTAAAACAGGCCTGTGAAGATGTCGGCAGTGTTGCTCAAGTTGCCGCTGGTGTGCCAGCAATGTGTGACGGTGTGACCCAAGGGCAACCAGGTATGGAGCTAAGTTTACTTAGTCGTGAAGTCATTGCTATGGCGACTGCTGTTGGCTTATCTCACAATATGTTTGACGGTGCTTTACTACTGGGTATTTGTGACAAAATCGTTCCAGGTTTATTGATTGGTGCGTTAAGTTTTGGTCATCTACCTATGTTATTTGTGCCAGCAGGCCCGATGAAGTCGGGTATTCCAAACAAAGAAAAAGCCCGTGTTCGTCAAAAGTTTGCTCAAGGCTTAATTGGCCGAGATGAGTTATTAGCGGCTGAGTCAGCGTCTTATCACAGTGCGGGTACCTGTACTTTCTACGGCACAGCAAACTCTAACCAGCTCATGCTAGAAGTGATGGGTTTACAGTTACCGGGTTCTTCATTTGTTAACCCAGATGATCCATTACGTGAAGCATTGAACAAAATGGCCGCCAAGCAGGTGTGTCGTCTTACTCAGCTAGGTACCCAGTACACACCCATTGGTGAAGTTGTCTGTGAAAAGTCAGTAGTTAACGGCATCGTTGCTTTGTTAGCAACAGGTGGTTCAACCAATTTGACTATGCACATTGTGGCAGCCGCTCGCGCAGCTGGCATTATTGTCAACTGGGATGATTTTTCTGATTTATCCGATGCGACACCACTATTAGCGCGCGTTTATCCAAACGGTCATGCTGATATCAACCACTTCCATGCTGCAGGCGGTATGGCTTTGTTAATCAAAGAACTGCTTGATGGTGGCTTATTGCATGAAGATGTGAATACGGTTGCTGGCTTTGGTTTACGTAAATATACCCAAGAGCCTAAATTAATTGATGGCGAGTTACGTTGGGTTGACGGTATTTCTGAATCATTAGACAAAGAAGTATTAACTCATTTGGCTACGCCGTTCCAAAAAAATGGTGGTTTGAAATTACTGAAAGGTAATTTAGGCCGTGCAGTGATTAAAGTGTCAGCTGTCCCTGAGAAAAACCGCATTGTAGAAGCACCAGCTATTGTGATTAACGATCAAAATGAAATTGATGCGTTATTCAAAGAAGGCGCGCTTGATCGCGATTGCGTGGTTGTGGTCAAAGGTCAGGGCCCTAAAGCCAATGGCATGCCAGAACTACACAAATTAACGCCTTTCTTGGGCAGCTTACAAGACAAAGGTTTCAGCGTGGCGTTGGTTACTGATGGCCGTATGTCTGGCGCATCAGGAAAAGTACCTGCCGCCATTCATTTAACACCTGAAGCGCTAGATGGTGGAATGATTGCCAAAGTTCAAAACGGTGACCTAATCCGCGTTAATGCTGCAACCGGTGAATTAACCTTATTGGTTGATGAATCAGTATTAAATGCACGTGAAGCCAGCTTGGTTGATTTACATCATTCAAGTTATGGCATGGGGCGTGAATTATTTGGTGCGTTACGCAGCAACTTAAGTAGCCCTGAAACCGGTGCAAGAAGCACCAGTGCGCTTGACGAAATTTACTAATTAAAGGAAGAGTAACGAATGTCTGACAATAACTGGTCACTTCAACCACAAGATGTATTTAAGCGTAGCCCGATTGTCCCTGTTATGGTGATCAACAAGATTGAACATGCTGTACCGTTAGCCAAAGCATTAGTTGCTGGTGGCATCAGTGTTTTAGAAGTGACTTTACGCACGCCATGTGCACTTGAAGCGATTGCTAAAATTGCCAAAGAAGTGCCAGAAGCGTTAATCGGCGCAGGAACGATTTTAAATGAAGCTCAACTTCAGCAAGCTGTTGATGCTGGGTCTCAATTTATTATTACTCCAGGTGCGACCGTTGATTTGCTGAAAGCGGCAATAAAAGGCAATGTACCGTTAATTCCGGGTGTTGCGAGCATTTCTGAAGTCATGGTAGGGATGGAATTGGGTTACACCCATTTTAAATTCTTCCCAGCTGAAGCATCTGGTGGTGTTAATGCCCTTAAATCATTTTCTGGCCCATTAGCCAACATTCGTTTTTGTCCTACAGGCGGTATCAGCCCTGCTACATACAAAGACTATCTTGCCCTAGACAATGTTGATTGTATTGGTGGTAGCTGGATAGCACCAAGTGATGCTGTGGATGCAGAAGATTGGGCGCGTATTACCCAGCTTTGTAAAGAAGCATTAAACGGTCTGTAACCTGTTTAACACGATAAAAGCCAGCGATACTTGCTGGCTTTTTTGTTGCTGTTGCTAGCGTTTGTTGCTCATTTGTACTGCGTTATCGACTGCTTATGTAGAATAACTACACTACAACGTCTCTGCCTTGGACAAATAACCAATAATTCGCTGTAAAAACACCCTAAAAGATCAACAGGCCGTAGTCAATTTATCGGATTTATTTGTTTGTTTTAAATTTAGCAATATTATCTACAACAACATTTCACCAGCAATGCTCAACAGCCTCTTGTTTTTTGAAGTAAAGGTAAGATTTTGCTGACTTTATCAAAGCATTCTTGATATTCCGCTTCTGCATTCGAATCAGCCACTACTCCGCCACCTGCCCAACAGTAAATACGGTTACTTTCAGTGATCAACGTTCTGATAGTAATGCTTGTGTCCATGGTGCCATCTTGGCTGAGATAGCCAATACTGCCGCAATAGATACTGCGTCTTGAAGGCTCTAATTCTTCGATAATCTGCATAGCGCGTATTTTAGGTGCTCCGGTAATTGAGCCCCCTGGAAAACACGCTTTAAGCAAATCGCTTGCATCATATTGTGGTGCTAATTTGGCCGTCACGGTGCTGACCAAATGATGCACTGCTGGGAAGCTTTCAATGCTAAAAAGGTGCGGTACTTTAACACTGCCTGGCGAAGCAACTTTACCGATATCATTTCGCAGTAAATCAACAATCATCACATTTTCCGCGCGATCTTTTTCAGAAGCTTGTAATTTATCCGCTTGTAATAAGTCTAAAGCGGCATCGTGTAATCTGGGGAGTGTACCTTTAATCGGTTTAGTCTCAATGTTATCGCCAGCCAGTTGAATAAAGCGCTCAGGGGAAATAGACAATACCGTATGGTGTGGTAATCGAATAAAAGCAGAAAAGGGCGCTTTATTCGCTTGAGTTAATTGTTTATATGCTTGCCATTCATCGCCTTGATAAGTAGCCTCAAATCTCTGGGTTAAGTTAATTTGATAACAGTCACCACTGCGTAAATAGGCCTGAACGCGTTGAAAATGATTGAGATAGGTTTGCTTAAGTGTTTGATTGTGCCATGCAGAGGTTAAACAAAATGCAGGCTTTTTACTGACAATTTTAGCCGCTGGATCCTGTTGAATAATACTGAACAATGTGTTGCTATGGTCAACATTATCATAACTGATGGAACACCAATGTTGTTGCTGATAATCATACACTAGGCACTGGTCATAAAAGCCAATATTCAACTCATTAAAGTCGATATCTTTAATTGCACTGTTTGGCAGCTGTTCAATCGAGCGGCCTAAATCATAGCTAAATGCACCAAGAGCTCCGCCACTGAACGGATACTGGCAAGCCTGTTTAATGGGATATAACTGCTGTTGGCAGTATTTTAAGGCTGCAAATGGGTCAAGTGTTTCGGATTGAAGATGCTGGGCAATATTATCGAAAATAGGCTGCAGTGTGCTGTTGGCCATGTCTTTGGGCTCAAATATCACTTTGCCATCTTGGCTAATTAACGTCGCAATGGGGTTAAACGCGATGATATCAAACCGCGCATCTTGATGTTGAGCATTAGCAGAATCTAACAACATTGCCCAAGGTAAATGACTGACGGCTTCGAATAAACTTTGGGTGGTTCCTGCCCACATTAAAGGTGTTATCGTTAATGTTTTATCCCCACGCTGTTTCATCAATTTACCTTATCTAAAAAGTGCTGTAGCCCAAAAAGGATGGAAAGAGTATCATATTGGCCATAAAAGGATTAATACCTAAATAATGTTGATTAAATCAACTGAACATAAAAACGATAAACAAGTTAGGCCGCATGGCTGCTGGAGCGCCCCTATATGTCTACAAACACTGAATCGTCAACGACACCTGTTATGATTAAACAGGCTGATTTCATTGAAAGTATTGCTGATTCTTTACAATACATCTCTTATTACCACCCAAAAGATTTTGTCGATGCTATGTATGCGGCATATCAACGTGAGCAAAGCGTTGCTGCCAAAGATGCTATTGCGCAAATCTTAATTAACTCGCGCATGTCAGCTGAAGGTAAGCGTCCACTGTGCCAAGATACTGGTATCGTGACGACGTTTGTTAAAATCGGTATGAATGTCAGTTGGGATAAAACCGACATGACAGTGCAAGAAATGGTTGATGAAGGTGTTCGCCGTGCGTACACCAACCCAGATAACCCATTGCGTGCATCGATTGTTGCCGATCCTGCAGGTACGCGTAAGAATACCCGTGATAACACGCCATCAGTTGTGCATATTGATATGGTTGCTGGTAACCACGTTGAGGTGATGATCGCAGCCAAAGGTGGCGGATCAGAAAATAAATCTAAAATGGCAATGTTAAATCCATCTGATGATATTGCAGCATGGGTAGAAAAAACCTTACCGACTATGGGTGCGGGTTGGTGTCCTCCAGGCATGTTAGGCATAGGCATTGGCGGCACAGCAGAAAAAGCTGCTGTAATGGCAAAAGAGTCATTAATGGACCCGGTTGATATTCATGAGTTAATCGCTAAAGGCGCTGAAACAACTGAAGAAAAACTGCGTTTAGATATATTTGAACGTGCTAACAACCTAGGTATCGGCGCGCAAGGTTTAGGCGGTTTAACCACAGTTTTAGATATTAAAATTAAATCAGCACCAACACATGCAGCGTCTAAACCTGTGGTGATGATCCCCAATTGTGCAGCCACGCGCCACGTGCATTTTCACCTAGACGGCACTGGCCCAGCTGATTTAGTGCCGCCATCACTTGAAGATTGGCCAGAAATCACCCGTGAAGCGGGTGAGAATACCCACCGTGTTAATTTAGATACAGTGACTCAAGCTGAAATTGAAACCTGGAAAAGCGGCGATACCTTACTGCTTAATGGAAAAATGCTAACAGGTCGTGATGCTGCGCATAAACGTATTCAAACATTGTTAGATTCTGGTGAAGGTTTACCAGCGGGTGTCGATTTTACCGGTAAGTTTATTTACTACGTCGGCCCGGTTGATCCAGTCGGTGACGAAGTTGTTGGCCCTGCAGGCCCAACAACCGCAACTCGCATGGACAAGTTCACCGACATGATGCTTGATAAAACAGGCTTGATGGGCATGATTGGTAAATCTGAACGTGGTCCACAAACCGTTGAGTCGATTAAAAAACACAAAGCCGTATATTTAATGGCCGTTGGCGGCGCAGCATATCTTGTTTCAAAAGCAATTAAGAAATCTCGTGTGGTTGCATTTGAAGACTTAGGTATGGAAGCGATTTACGAGTTTGAAGTGCAAGATATGCCAGTAACCGTTGCGGTTGACTCAAATGGCGTGAATGCCCATGAAACCGGCCCAGCGATATGGAAAGTGAATATTGCTAACAGTAAAGCTTAATTTAAGCTTGTCACTGTAAAGTAATGTGACTTAAACGCTCAAGGATCTTTATTCGTTAAGGGTTGCTTGAGCGTTTTGCTTTCGTTAATCTGCCAACAAATAAACATAACACACCATAACAAGAGATAATCAATAACATGAAAACTTCTTCAGTGCTTTTAGCATTGGTTGCTGCAGGAATGGCAACGTCAGTGTATTCAGCTGAACCTTTTACTGTTCAGCACTTGGTTAATATGAATAAAATCCATTCATATGCAGTTTCCAACGACGGTAACACCTTAGTTTATGGTGTTAAAGTGATTAATGATAAAGGTGAGGCTAGTTCTGATCTTTACGCACTTGATTTATCCAATAAGTCAGCCAAGCCAAAACAATTAACATCAGCAGCTGGCACTGAGCATGATGTTAATTTTGCTGCTGATAACAAAAGTATTTACTTTCTAGCCGATCGCAGTGGCAGTAGTCAGCTGTTTCAATTATCACTCAATGGTGGTGAAGCTCAGCAAGTAACAGACTTACCGCTTGATGTGAATGGCTATAAATTATCTCAAGATGGCACGCAAGTTGTGATGACAATGCGCGTGTTTCCTGAGTGTAAAGATTTAGCCTGTTCAAAAGAGAAATTTGCCCTAGAAAAAGATCGTAAAACAACCGGACGTGAATATAAGCAATTAATGGTACGTCATTGGGATACGTGGGAAGACCATGCCCGTAATCATTTATTTGTTGCCAATATTAACGGCAAAAAAATTACCGACGCGGTTAATGTGACTCAAGGCCGTGATACTGAAACACCGCCAAAGCCATTTTCAGGTATGGAAGAAGTGACATTCTCTCCTGATGGTAAGTATGTGGTTTATAGCGCTAAAGCGCCAAGTCGTGATCAGTCTTGGACCACCAATTATGATTTATGGCAAGTACCGGTTAGCGGCGGTGAAACGGTTAATTTAACCGAAGCTAATAAAGCGTGGGATGCACAGCCTACCTATTCAGCAGATGGTCGTTACATGGCTTATCTAGCAATGAGCAAACCAGGATTTGAAGCTGATCGTTACCGTTTAATGTTACTTGATACCGTAACGGGTCAAGAAAAAGAAGTCGCGCCTTTGTGGGATAGAAGCCCAAGCTCAATAAACTTTAGTAAAGATGGCCGTACCCTATATGTCACCGCTCAAGATGTTGGTCAAGTATCCATATTTGAAGTTAATCCGCAGTTTGGCGATGTTCGCCCAATTTACAACGATGGCAGCAATAGCATTGTTGCGGTGACAAATAATCAAATTATTTTCAAAAATGCCTCTTTGGTTGAACCCGGTGATTTGTACACAATAAGCTTAGAGGGCGAAAACCTACGCCGTTTAACGGAAGTGAACAAAGAAAAAGTGGCTGACATTCAATTTGGTGAATTTGAACAGTTCAAGTTTAAAGGCTGGAACGACGAAACGGTTCACGGTTATTGGATTAAACCTGCAAATTATAAAGAAGGTGAAAAATATCCTATTGCCTATTTAGTCCATGGCGGTCCACAAGGATCATTTGGCAACTCATTTAGTGGTCGTTGGAATGCTCAATTATGGGCTGGCGCTGGTTATGGTGTTGTAATGGTCGATTTCCATGGCTCAACAGGTTATGGACAAGCATTCACAGACTCAATCAGTCAAGATTGGGGTGGTAAGCCATTAGAAGATTTGAAAAAAGGCATGGCTGCAGTGACAGAGCAACAACCTTGGTTAGATGCTAATAATGCCTGTGCGCTGGGTGGTTCATATGGCGGTTACATGATGAACTGGATCCAGGGACATTGGAGTGATGGTTTCAAGTGTCTAATTAACCATGCTGGTTTATTTGATATGCGCTCTATGTATTATGTAACAGAAGAGTTGTGGTTCCCTGAATATGAATTCGGTGGCACATATCAAGATAACAAAGAGCTTTATGAAAAGTTTAATCCAGTCAACTATGTTGAAAACTGGAAAACGCCTATGTTAGTCATACATGGCGAGAAAGACTTCCGTGTACCTTATGGTCAAGGTCTAGCAGCATTTAGTTTTATGCAGCGCAAAGGGATCCCGTCAGAACTGTTAATGTTCCCAGACGAAAACCATTGGATTTTGAATCAAGATAACTTACAACAGTGGTATAAAAATGTATTTGGCTGGATGGATCGCTGGACAGCTAAATAACCACATAAAGTGATTTGTACTAAAATGTGATGTCAGCAATGGCATCACATTTTTTTTAGCGGATTTACGCTGATTCTTTCAAGGGAAAATTGTGGGGCAGGTTCATATCAACAGGTTCAATGACGCGGGCTTGATTCGGCTTGGTTATCCACAAATAATAGGTCATTCTTCTTCGCGAACTACTGAATTTACGGCTATTATTCTTTAGGCTAACTTTATTACGCAGTGCCATAAAAATCCTTGTTAACATTTTTATTAAACAGAAATTTTTTGTTACATGTCATTGTACAGTAATTAAGAGGCCAATTACATAAATTGGTCATATGTTTTGGTCTACTTACACCTTAAATAAGACTGTGATTGAAATATCAGCAAAAATAGCAATTATATATTGCAGGATTGATAGATGTTTATCATTAGGTGTAGCTTAATTACATTTTGTTTTTGCTAAGCAATACTTAACACAGTAACGTGATATCAAAATTTCTAATGTGAAATAGACCATTTTATAGAAAATATCACTTCTATAAAGGGAACACTTACATTAAAGTAACGCTCCTTTTTGTTCGCGATAAACAAATTTCTTTAGAGGATCCCTCATTGGATTACATGCTCTACATTAAGTTCTTTTTAGGACTATTGGCCATTATTAACCCAGTTGGGCTATTGCCGGTTTTTGTGAGTTTAACTAGTCATCAAACCGACTTAGAAAGAAAACACACTAACAAAGTAGCTAACTTTGCCGTTGTGGTTATTCTGTTTGTCACCATCATTGCTGGCCAACATATTTTAAATATGTTCAGTATTTCATTGTCGGCATTCCGTATTGCAGGTGGTAGCTTGATATGCATCATTGCAATGTCGATGTTGCAAGGTAAGATCAGTGAAGTAAAACGTAACCAAGAAGAAGACCGTGAATCTTCTGGGATGGAGTCGGTTGCTGTTGTCCCTTTAGCTTTGCCATTAATGGCAGGACCTGGGGCAATTAGTTCGGTGATCGTCTTTGCGGCAGAGCATAATACATTTATCGATTTCATTGGTATGTTCAGTACCGTGCTGGTATTTGGTTTGTTGAGTTGGGCATTATTCAATATGGCTCCAGCCATTTTTAAGCTATTAGGTAAAACCGGTATTAACGTGATTACTCGTTTGATGGGGTTATTAATGTTGTCTCTAGGGATTGAGGTGATTGCTGCAGGTATAAAAGGGCTATTTCCTCAGTTGATGGGTTAATTACTTAATTTTGCACAGCATTTGTGCAAACACTAACGCGTTAGGTATTTTAGCTTGACCCACCCGTGCCATTTGCGTAAAGTAGCGCCCGCAGAGCTGATTGGCTCTATAAAACAATCTTAAGGTGACGTGTCCGAGTGGCTGAAGGAGCACGCCTGGAAAGTGTGTAAAGGGCAACCTTTCGAGAGTTCGAATCTCTCCGTCACCGCCAAATTCTAAAAGAAAGACGTCTTCGGACGTCTTTTTTGTTTATAATGACTTCCAATTATTGCCATTCACCTTGTTTGAGCGCCTCTATGACATTTTTATCTCTCGGGTTAAACCCCATTATTGTCGATAACCTGACTACTTTAGGTTATGAGACTCCGACCGCTATTCAACAAAAAGCGATCCCTGAAATTCTTAAAGGTAAAAATGTTATTGCAGCGGCACAAACGGGTACAGGTAAAACCGCCAGTTTTGTATTGCCTATTTTAGATAAATTGGCAAAAGCTGAAACGGTTCGCAAGAAAAGAATGCGCGCGCTCATTTTAGCGCCGACACGAGAGCTAGTTTCTCAAGTTCATCAAAATGTTCAACGCTATGCGCAAGGGTTGGCTTTGCGATCTATGGCAATGTACGGTGGTGTTGACCTTAATGAACAAAAAGCGGCCTTAATTGATGGTGTCGACATCGTCGTAGCTACGCCGGGTAGATTATTAGATTTATATACTCAACGTGCCTTGCATTTTGATGAGCTTGAAGTGCTGGTATTAGATGAAGCTGATCGCATGTTAGACATGGGCTTTATTGAAGATATCAATAAAATATTAGAAAAGTTACCGGAAGACAGACAAAACTTATTGTTTTCAGCCACCTTATCTAATCAGGTGAGGGTGTTAGCTAAAACGGCGGTACGTAACGCCGTAGAAATTACCCTTAATAAAGAAGTGGCGACTAAACCCAAAATCGAACAATGGCTAACCACGGTAGATAAAGATAAAAAGTCGGCGTTACTAAGTCACCTTATTCAACAAAATCAGTGGCAACAAGCATTAATTTTTATTGAAACCAAAGCGGGCGCGGCAAAGCTTGTTAGCCAGTTAGCCAAACGTGACATTGTGGCTGAATGTATTCACGGTGGCCGAAGCCAGGTGATCCGTGAACAGCTTTTAGCTGATTTTAAGCAAGGCCATATTCAATACCTTATTGCTACAGGAGTTGCTGCAAGGGGGATTGATATCGACGATTTACCCGTTGTTGTTAACTATGACTTGCCGTTTCCTGCTGATGATTATATTCATCGAATCGGCCGAACTGGGCGTGCGGGTGCAAGCGGATTAGCAATATCATTAGTGTCAAAAGATGATTTTAAAAACCTGTGTATGATTGAAAGTCGTTTAGGTGAACTGATTGAACGCAAAGTGATAGCAGGTTTTGAACCGAAAAAGCCTATTCCGATCTCTGTGTTAAATTTTGTACCTAAAGCCAGACATAAATCGAATGACGATAAAAATAACCAAGCCACATTGTCTTTAAATAAAGGTAAAAGCGCGGTGAGGGGAAATAACCATAAAGGTGGCACTGAACAACACACCACACAACGTGCTTCAAAACCTGCAACGCACTTTAAACATGATACTGATAAACCTTTACCGCTGGATCCTTGGGGAACAGCTAAAAAGTAGTGAGTATTGTCATTCCCCTTATTGAATGGACTGTGTAAGGGGAATAATGGCTTTAGTACATGCTGTTATTGATATCAAGCATTATTAATTTTGTGCGTTAAATCATATGCATCTTCTGTGACCAAGCGTTCAAGCACTTCAACTCTATTACGTAATGCCTGTAATTCATCGTTGATCGATTTCGACTGATTACGGTATTCATTTGCAGCAGATAATTGCTTTGCTCTTAACTTCATAATACTGATCACAAAACTCCCTATTATGGCTAAAATAGGGATTAGCAGTGCCAACGTTGCCACGTTCATATTCATTCCTTATATCTAACAACACGCAGTAATGGTGTTGATACTATGTATGGTTAAGCATTGGATTGCCAGTGACATTTGTCATTTCCTATACAAGTAACACTCTGTTTAACTATCAAAGTTTAACTATCAAAATCGCCACTAAGCTGCTGTCATCTTGGCTTTTAGGATTAACGTTGTATTTTTAAATAGTCGTAAAGCCGTTAACAATCTTAGGCTATGTTGATCTTTGCTGGTTGTGTTTTGTTCGAGATAAAAACGAATTAAGCGTGGCGAGTGGCGTGCTGCATGGCAACCTAAGCGCGCTTTGTTTGCAGAAAGTTCACTCAACAAAGCTTAACTCAACAAAACTTAATTCATTTTTAGATGAACCTTCTTATTAGGGCCTGTTGATCTTTCAAGGTTGTTTTTGCAGCGAATTGTTAGTCATTTGTACAAGGCAGAGACTTTGTGGTGTAGTTATTCTACATAAGAAGTCGATAACGCAGTACAAATGACCAACAAACGCTGCCCGAAGGGGTCGGCTAAAAACGTTTTACTCTTTGTTGAATGGTTTTTGCTTAGATGATTAGGCATCAATCCATTCGCCTCAATTAAAACGTTTTTAACTCGAACAAAATTCAACCAGCAAAGATCAACAGGCCCTAGTAATCACAACCTGTTAAGGCCAACAGTCTCAGCATTTGCGGAAATTCACTAGCCGCATCATGGTTAAATTGAATCTTAATTAAATCGAGTTTTTAATTAAGATTCAATTGTGTGACAAGACATTTCAAAGGTTGAAATACTTCTGCAAAAACTTAAAAAAGATGGTTAACTATTGGCAAACATTTATACCCGCATTACCAACGTTGTTTCATATACGTTGGTGGCTTGATTACATTAACTAAAACAATAAAGGTTTGTTATGAAAAAGGCGTTAATTTCACTTTCTGTTGCATTGGCTCTTACAGGCTTAACCGCCTGTAATGAACAGGCAAATACAGCTTCTACCCCAGCAAATGTTCAACAAACGGCAGCTGTGTCATTTGCCGACTTTTCACAGGCATTTATTGATGATTTATGGCAGCTATCACCAACATGGGCAATGTATAACGGTAAACATGTTAATGATGGTTACCTTGAAGTACCAAACCAAGCTAGCAGAGATAAAACATTAGCTTTTGTGGCTAAACATAAAGCACAACTTGCCACATTTGATCAAAAATCACTGACAGCCAATGAGTTAATTGATTACAAGTTACTTGAAAATTTAGTCAATAACTTTGAGTGGGATATCAATACCTTTAAATCATGGCAGTGGGACCCATCCAGTTACAATGTTGCTGGTGGATTTGCCCAAATCATTAATGAAGATTTTGCGCCTTTTGATGAACGTTTAGTCTCTGTCATTGCGCGTTTAGAGCATGTACCAGCTTATTATCAAGCAGCTCGAGACAATATTAATAATCCAACGTTACCGCACACCCAATTGGCCATTCAGCAAAATCAGGGGGCATTTTCAGTCCTTAGCGAAGACCTAGCGGCTAAAGTGTCTGTTTCCGGTTTAACGGATGAACAAAAGCAATTGTTCAACAGCCGTTTTACGGCGGCGAAGACGGCTATTAACCAGCATATTGAATGGTTAAAGGCGCTCGAAAGCACGCTGCAAACTGAGGGTGCCCGAGATTTTAGAATTGGTGAAGCACTTTACGAGCAAAAATTTGCCTTAGATATTCAAGCTGGCATGACAGCGAAACAGCTTTTTGAAAAAGCCGTTGCAGATAAAAACCGTGTACAGGCAGAAATGGCTAAAATCACCCATGATATTTGGTCAAAGCATATTGCAACACCAAAACCTGAAGATGATAAATTGGCCATTCGTCAACTGATTGATGTGTTATCTTCTAATCATGTTAAGCGTGAGAACTTTGTTGACGATGTGCGTCAGCAAATTCCTGAATTGGTGAAGTTCGTCAATGATAAGAAACTCATTACCCTTGATCCAAATAAACCGTTAGTGGTTCGCGAAACGCCTGAATACATGCGTGGTTTTGCTGGTGCATCAATCAGTGCCCCAGGCCCATATGAAAAGGGCAGTAACACTTATTATAACGTTACGCCTTTAGATGGCATGAGTGATGAATCTGCCGAAAGCTACTTGCGTGAATACAATCACTGGATCTTACAAGTACTGAATATTCATGAAGCTATTCCGGGGCATTACACACAGTTAGTGTATTCAAATGAATCTCCAAGCCTAGTAAAAAGCTTATTTGGAAATGGTGCTATGGTTGAAGGTTGGGCAGTATACACAGAACGTATGATGCTTGAAGAAGGATACGGTAACTTTGAACCTGAAATGTGGTTAATGTACTACAAGTGGAATTTACGTGTTATTGCGAACACCATTCTAGATTACAGTATTCAAGTTAAGGGTATGGGAGAAGAAGAAGCGATTGCTTTGATGGAAAATGAAGCATTCCAACAACGTGCTGAAGCCGAAGGAAAATGGCGTCGTGCGACTTTAAGCCAAGTACAATTAACGAGTTATTACTCTGGCTATCGTGAAATTTACGATTTCAGGGAAGAACTCAAAAATGAACAAGGTGAAGCGTTCGATCTGAAACAGTTCCATGAAACGTTTTTAAGTTATGGTAGTGCACCGGTTAAATATATCCGTCAATTAATGAAGTAATCTTTGATGAGATTATTGCAAGCCCAAAAAGCCTGAATATTCAGGCTTTTTCATTATAACAGCCCCCATTTTTGGATAATCATCGACATTGCCGATGCTTAATCATCAAAGTCAGACCGTATACTTTTTATCCTCGTGCAATGACATGGTATCAAGCCATTGCCTCAATAAAGTGTTTGCAACTGCAATAACCCGCAACAGGCTTTCGCAATCGACTTAAAAAGCTAACATTATGGGACAATTTTTTTAATCAAAAGTAGAATAATTCACTATCACATGTTAATCTTAATGCAAATCGTTATCATTTGTGGTGTATTGTGAAAAGAATACTATTAATCGAACAAAAAGTTGAAGCAGGTTTTGATTTTGGTAGAAAACTGAATGAATTAGGCTATCAAATTTGCACTGTTAATGATGCCTTTCAAGCATTAGTCCATTTAGAATCGCATTCATTTGATCTAATTTTAGTGGATTTGGCGATTCCAAAAATGGATTCTTTTTGGCTGCTTGTTGCCCGTAAATGCCACACTCCAGTCATCACTTTAGCCAATACCAATGATGTGCTTGAGAAATTGAATGCTTTCGAACTCGGTGCCGATGATTACTTATCAAAGCCCTTTAATATTCGTGAGCTACAACTGCGTATGAATGTGATTACACGTCGCGGCCAGCTCGTTGAAAATGCCATCAAGCAGACCATGATTGAATTTGATGATACAGAATACTCATTAACCTGTAGCGGCCATAAAATTACCTTAACTAATACCGAATATCGTCTGTTTAAATACCTTTATGAGCGCCAGGGTGAAGTGGTAACCAAAGAGGAATTACAACAACGAGTGTTACATAAAAAGCTTGGAAAATTTGACCGTAATCTCGATATGCATATTAGTAATACCCGTAGAAAACTAGCGGATCGCAATTTGTCGCGAGATTTAATCAATACCGTAAGAGGGCAAGGTTACAGCTTTAACTTTTAACAGTTCACACAAATAGTCGTATTTGGTAAGCTATGCCGATAAAAATAGCCAACACAACCGCAATAATTGCAATTCAGTGTGGGCATAAGCGGTACAACTTACTAAAGGATTATCTATGCGGATCAGTGCAAATTTTGATGGCGGAAATATTGAAGTCATTAATATCGACAAACACGATGATATTCAACTTGCGATCAAACCTGATTTTGGTGGTGAGTTTTATCAGTGGTTTAATTTTCGTTTAGAAGGTGCCGTAGGCCAAACTTACACCATGCATATTAATAATGCTGGCACCGCATCTTATCCCAAAGGTTGGCAAGATTACCAAGCAGTAGCCAGTTATGATCGCCAGCAATGGTTTCGCGTGCCTACATCTTATCAAGACGGTAAATTAACCATTGAAGTTGAGCTAGACTGCGAAGCCATTCAAATTGCCTATTTTGCACCTTACAGCTATGAACGTCATTTAGACTTAATCAGCGAAGTGCAATTACACCCATCGGTCAGTCTAGAGCATCTTGGTTTAACACTAGATGGCCGTGATATGACCTTATTGAAAATCGGTGATGGTGACGAAGACAAGAAAAACATCTGGATCACAGCAAGACAGCACCCAGGTGAGACGATGGCTGAATGGTTGGTTGAAGGTTTATTAAGCCAACTGCTAGATGGTGATAATCCAACGTCTAAGTCTTTACTGGATAAAGCCAATTTTTATGTTGTTCCTAATATGAATCCAGATGGCAGTGTGCGTGGACATCTTCGCACCAATGCCGTTGGCACAAACTTAAACCGCGAGTGGCAGACGCCGAGTTTAGAAAAAAGCCCTGAAGTGTATTATGTTGTTAACAAGATGAAAGAAACGGGCGTAGATTTATTTTATGACGTACATGGCGATGAAGGCTTACCATACGTATTCCTTGCAGGCTGTGAAGGTGTGCCAAATTACACAGATAAAATGGCCCAACTACAAAGTAAATTCGTATCATCATTACAGTTAGCCAGTGCAGATTTTCAAACACAATATGGTTATGACAAAGATGAACCCGGTAAAGCTAATCTAACCGTTGGCTCTAATTGGGTTGCCAATACCTTCAAATGCCTATCTAACACACTTGAGATGCCGTTTAAAGATAATGCCAATTTGTCAGATCCATTTGTAGGTTGGTCTCCTGAGCGTAGTATCTATCTTGGTGAAGCGTCATTACTGGCAATGTTAGCGGTTGTTGACGATTTATAATAAGTAAGAAGGGTTTTCATTAATGGCATTAATTGAATGTCCTAAGTGTCAAAAGCGGATTTCCAGTCAAGCTAAACAGTGCAGCCATTGCAAAGTAAGTTTGGCCGGAAATACCGAAACATTATCTAAAATCAGTCATATTCAACACTCGAATAAACTGATGAACCACAGCTTGTTTTGCTTAACACTGTTTATTGGTGGAGCCGTCGCTTGGTTTTGGGGCGGAGAGCAAGCCCAAGGTATACAGGCCATTGCAGCTGTGTCGTGTTTTGTTATTGGTTTTGTAGGTTATTTAATTACGCGGGTAAGACTCGTGCTACATAAGCGGAAATCTGTATGAATGATATCAACAAAGTCATTGATGAAATGCCAGAGGAAGTTTACCAAAGATTGGTGTCAGCCACCGAGCTTGGTAAATGGGAAGACGGTACTGTGTTGTCTGAAGCCCAACGCGAAAATACGTTACAAGTGATCATGCTTTATCAAGCCCGCAAACTTAAACAAACTGATCATTTTACGATTGGTGCGGGTGGTAGCATCAATGAGTTGTCTAAAACTGAACTCAAGAAGCAATTTAAGGGTGAAGCGATTGCTGAGTTTAAAGAGGCTGATATTTAGGCCGTTTGGCTACATCAACTCAACCTTGGCTTACAAATGAATAAACCAGTTTTAAATAGCTAATATTTATTCGCTTATAGTCAAACTGAACTTTATGTGCTGATAACAAGGCAAATTTACCCGTTTATTACTGTTTATTGCAAGTGAATTCTATGTAGATTTTTTTATAAGTTGATGTTTTATAAGTTTTTAATTTTGTGTGCTAAAGTTAAGTTGCGTACCCATTTAAAAAAGCGAGCCATTGGCTCGCTTTTTTTATCAGTAAACTGTTTCTAATCAAGATATTAATCTCTTCAACGCTAGTTAAAGCAGAATAAATGACCATCAGGCTCTGTGTAAAGCCGACAAAAGTATTCCAAGCCTCAATCGTTGCTATTACCTGTATCTTGCGTAAATCATCTTGTTTCAAGGTTTAGTATTGATTGCTTATTAATAGGGTATTGAACATCTTATATACTTAACCTGTTCATTAAGTTATCTTTAATTACACAAAATTTTATTGATTATCGCGATGTGCTGTTATTCAGCGAACAGGTTATTTATGCAAATTAAGTTTGATGCATCTGTTGTATATTTTAAGGGTTTATTTGAGCCGTTTGTTGGCCGAATGGTGTATTTTTGCATACTCATGATGTCTTGTTTTACCCCAGCGTTAGTCAGCAGTGCTGAGCTGACATTGTATGATGTATCTGAGCCCTTTGTGGTTAACGTTGGTGAGGATGGCAGTTACCCAAATGGATTTATTACTTCCATTATTCAAGATAGTAATAGGGATATTTGGTTTGGCACTTATGAAGGATTAGTGCGTTATGATTCGCACGACTTTACAAGTTACAAGCATGATCCCCAAGATAATAAAACCATTTCAGGTAATCTCATTACCCATATTACGCCAGACAATGATGGCGGTATTTGGATTTCCAGTTATTCAACTGGCTTAACCTACTTCAATATCAATAAACAAATTTTAACTCAGTACACCGAACAGACAGAAACTCAACCAGGTTTAGCATCAAACATCGTTATGGCGACATTGCTTGATGGCGACACGTTATGGGTTGGAACCGCCAAAGGACTAAATCTGATTGATCTTAAGGATAATTCAATCAAATTTTTTGATTATCATCTTGATAAAGATGCGAAAAAAGGTGGTGTGACGTCATTAGCCAAAGATGCCGAGGGTAAAATTTGGCTTGGAACAACAAAAGGTTTGTATTTTGTTGATCAAGCTAACTCGATAATTGTGCCTGTATTAACACCCAGCATAAAGGGCAAAAGCGTTTACCGCTTACTTTATTCAGATCAAAATAAGCTTTGGTTAGGCACTCAAAAACATGGTATTGCATATTTAGATACCCATACCCAGCAAGTTACTTGGTTAAAGTCTTCAAAATCACAAGACATGGATACTGCCTGGGTAATGGGCTTTACTGTAGTGAATGACACTGAAATGTGGGTTGCCACTTTTGGTGGTGGTATCGTGGTGGTCGACCAGCAAAAAAATGAAATCAAAGGCCATTTAACCCATCATAAAAAAGGTAAAAAAGGCTTAGTGTCCAATGATGTCAGCACAGTGTTTATGAGTGAAGATAAGCAGGTGTGGATTGGACATTGGGGTAAATATGTCCAAAAGACAAATCTGCAAGTTACATTTGTGAGAACATTTGATATCGCATCCTTTGGCCTTTTTGATGAAACGGTCAATGCAATAACCGAGTTAAACAATGGGACTTTATTATTAGGTAATGACCAACTTATAGCTGTCACGATAGAGAATAACGCGCTAGCGGCAAACTCAATCCCAAGCGTTGAGCATGCGTTAAATCAAGACATCATAACCACCTTATCGCAAGACAGTCACGGCAATATTTGGGTCGGAACTCGGCAATCTGGTTTGCTACAGTTTGATGAGCAGTTTGCGCTAATTAATCACTTTAACGACAAAAATGATTTTCCTCATCAAGTCATCCGTTTCTTAATACCATCATCTGATGGTGGTATGTGGATAGGCTCGAATGGCTTGAGTAAATGGGACCCCAAGCAAGGCTTTATCCATTTTAATATCCCTGCCAATAATCGTCTGCAAAGTGAAAGTATGCTTGAAGCAACAGATGGAACATTATGGTTGGCATCATTTGGGCAACTTTATCGCGTATTGCCTCAATCAAATAAGCTCGAATTAGTCATTAAAAATGTCAGCGATATTCATCCCTTAGCGGGAAACCTAATTAGCAGTTTGGTTGAAGATAAACAGCAAAATTTATACTTTTTGTCGAATAATCGCCTGTTCTCATTACTGACTAGCAACAGTAACGCAATAAAGGTTGAACTTGCTCCTTTGTATGCAGACTTCAGTATTGATGGTGTTCGAAATTTAGTGATTGATGCAGCACAAAACATCTGGACAGACAAAGAGTTTATTGATTTAGCTGCAAAGTCCAAAACTAAATTTTATCGTCGTGATGGGATTGATATTGGCACGGGATGGAATGGCGGAAAATTAGTCAGTCACAATGCTAATATTTTCTTTGTCGGAAGTCGGGGATTAATGGTAATCGAGCCTAAGTTAGCTGTAACGGCTCCAATTAGCAGCAAAGTTTACATCACTAATTTAGCTTTAGATGGAAACTCTCAACGACTATCCAATGCCGAAGTGATGATTAAACCAGAAACTTCCGAAATCACTTTTGAGCTTAATGCGAAAAACTTTAATGATTCCTCTGTCATGCAATATCAATATCGACTTAATGGTATGAGTGATGAGTGGATCCCGATTTCATTTAAACAACGATACATCACCTTTAGAGATTTACCCCCAAGGGAATATCTGTTTAGTGCAAGAGCTAAAAATATAGACAATGGTGCTATCAGTCTTGAAACTTCCTATGCCTTTAAAGTACTTCCGCACTGGTTTGAAACGGTTTGGTTCAGAGGCTGCGCTGTATTAGCCTGTTTGGGGTTGATCTTTTTTGGGCACGCGTTAAGAGTTAATTTAGTTAAAAAGCAAAATGCAGAACTTGAATTACTTGTTCAAGAGAGAACAAAGGAATTGGAACAAAAAAATGCGCACATTGAAGAGCTAGCCAATCACGATCCGCTAACTTCACTGCCTAATTTAAGGCTTGCTACCGATAGATTGTCGGAAGCCTTAAAGCGTTCTAAGCGTGACAATAACATGACCGCAGTGATCTATTTTGATTTAGACGGCTTTAAGTTAATTAACGATACTTATGGGCATAATACCGGCGATTTTATTCTGCAATCCGTTGCCGATCGTGTAACCAAACTTATTAGAGAAACCGATACCTTATGTCGAATAGGTGGCGATGAGTTTTTACTTATTTTAAGTGGTATTGAGCGTCGTGAGTTAATTGAACAATTATGTGAACGCATACTCAACGAATTTACCCAAAGTGTAGATTGGGAAGGGCATCAATTAATGATCAGAATGAGCATTGGCGTAGCAGTTTACCCAATTCACGGTGAAAACGGTAAAGCGTTAATTCACCGTGCGGATACCGTCATGTACCAAGTTAAAAAAACCGGTAAATTTAATTATAAAATCGATGATTTTTAAACGAGTAACATGGCAGGCAAGCTATTCCTGTTACATAGCCTGTATCGCGGTAATTTATCCCTTTAGTTATCCTTTTATTAAGGATACTGTTTTTATATACAGTGGTAATGGTTTTTCGCAGGTATCTTGATTACATTGACAATTAATCAGTCTAAAGTCGCACAATAAAGAATCGTGTCTTGTTATAAGTATCAGATATTTAATGATTAAAATTTTTAAGCCATTGCAATATCCACTTTTAACGCGCAATCTCGCTTTTATTTGACAGTCGAGTTAAATAAAACTGCTTTACATCAATAAGATAGTAAATGTAGGATGTTATAAATCAATAACTTGTATGGCCGACTTTATCGGGCGTGCCGTTCAATAAGCTGTTATATTTTTCACAAGGATAGGAGTCAATTATGACTATAGCGCACAAAAATGTTATTTCATTTCTACTAGGTAGTTCTTTTGCTTATATATTTGTTTGGTTAATTGGTGTTGTTGCAGCGTTACCAGTACCTGAGTTTCTTCGTCCGTATAATGAGTTTGTGGTATCGTATTATTCAAATATATTAATAGTAATGTTTGCGGCTTTTTTATCTTTTATTATGATGCTTGTGGTACGCAAAGCATTCAGATTATTTACTAAGCAAAATTTATTTTACTTTGCTTTGCCAATAGTTTTATTTTTAGTTTATCTATTAGTGTTTTTAAGCTTTGCTGCCGCCCCTTTACTATTTGCCGCAATTCCAACACTTTTAGTTGCGTTGTTACTTTCCAGTAGCGCACAAAAAATATAACGAATAAGGATAGGCCGCGCGCAGCCGCGTCCTTATCCCAAGTGTTGAACAAGCCCGAGTGATACCTTTATAGT